>JAFDHG010000120.1 GCA_019308925.1 Deltaproteobacteria bacterium | reverse complement strand
CAAGAGCTTTTTTGGAGGTGATATGGGGACCTATCGCAGGATAAGGGATTATACACTGGTCAAGTTCGCCTCCACGGCCCTCTCACTGCTGGCCAGTGCCTCTGATGAACAGCTCATCAAGCTTTCTTATCTGGCAGAGAAGATCCCCCAAAAGGAGTCCTATAAAGAGAAGATTCGTTGGATAAGGGACCTGTTCCGGCAGGGGCACCCCGGCCTGCAAATAGCCAGGAGGGTGTTGAAAGATACCAATCCCTTGCACCGCCACAAGCTCATCCAGAACTTCATCATAAATCAGCTCCTCATGGGTACCAACAAGCGCAAGGATTTTGAGGCCCGTACCAACACCTATCCTCCTGATGCCCTCCTCATCAGTCCCACGATGCGCTGTGACCTGAACTGCTATGGATGCTATGCAGGCGACTATCCCCAGGATGAGGACCTCCCGCTGGAGGTGATCGACCGGGTGATCACCGAGGCTAAAGAGATGGGGATCTACCTTGTCCTCTTTACCGGGGGGGAGCCCTTCTTGCGGGAGGATCTCTTTTGCCTCTTTGAAAAGCACGGGGATGTGGCCTTTCAGGTCTATACCAACGCCCGGCGAATCGATGAACGAATGGTGGAGGGATTCACCGATCTGGGGAACGTGGTGCCCGCCATCAGCCTGGAAGGTCTGCAGCAGGAAACCGATAAAAGGAGGGGAAAGGGGCACTTTCGGCATTGCGTGAAGGTGATGGATATGTTACGGGAGGCCGGCCTTTTCTTCGCCGTCTCCACCACCCAGACCCGAGAGAACACAGAGGTCCTGGCCAGCGACGAGTTCATCGATTTCCTGGTGGAGAGAGGATGCATCCTGATGTGGAACTTTCACTACGTACCCATAGGAAGGGACCCGGATATAGATCTGATGGCCATCCCCCAACAGCGCGACTATATGAGGGAGAGGCTCAAATACTTCCGGGCCACCAAGCCAATGCTCTTCGTAGACTTTTGGAACGATGGTCACCTGACCAATGGCTGTATTGCTGGGGGCAGGAAGTACCTGCACATCACCGCCAGTGGGGATGTAGAGCCTTGTGTCTTCTGCCACTTCGCCGAGGACAACATCAAGGAGAAGACCCTCTTGGAGGTGCTCAACTCCCGCCTTTTTCAAGAGATCCGGTCCCGCCAGCCCTTTACCGACAACCCCTTCCGCCCCTGTATGCTCATCGATGAGCCATCGCAAGGCAGGGATATGGCCCTAAACTACGCCCGCCATTTCACCCACCCTGGCGACAGATAGACCATTATTCCAGCCAGTACAAACCCCTTGCCGATGCCGCTTGGGAGGAGTACCAAGTGCAAAAGACCAACAAGGGCAAAGTGGCTACAGGATAAGATGGATGAGGATCGCTCCACAGCCCTGTTCTTTTCGCCCTCGCTTCCTTCTCAAGTTCTGTAACGCCTTTTCTTAGGCTCAAGTCTTTAAGACATATACCCTATGCAGGATTTAGTTGTGAATTTCTTCATACTCTTCAAGACAAGTTTAGCCGCATTGATCCCAGAGATGATCACCATTGGTATACCTCCACCAGGGAAGGTCCAGTGGCCTGCCTGGTAGAGATTGGCAATGGGTGTCTTCTGAGTACGAATGCTTGAGATTTCTTTTGCCGATAGGTACCAACCCATGGCAGCGCCGTGCCTGTTTAATGTCTCTCTCTCGTATGTAATGGGTGTTGAGGCATCCCGGACCATGATATGACTGGATAGACCAGGGATCACCTTTTCCGTGATGTCGATGATCTTTTGGGCTACCTCTTCCTTTATTTCTGTATAATAAGGACTTATATTGTCCCCCTTTTTAAAGAGTTCATAAGGGACAAAGGTAGAGATGGCGACGGTATGCTTGCCCATTGGGGCAAACATCGGGTTCTTGATGCTATCCACACGGATCGTCATCCTCCCCTTTTCGATATCAAATTCCTCCATGTCCTTTTCCTCCCATGGGTTTTTACTAATTGTGGGGTAGTAGTGGATTAAGGTCCCATCAAAACCCATCTGTGCCAGATCGAGATCCACACCTAAATAGAGGGTGAAGACTGGCCCTGAGATCTCTTTTTCTTGAAGCTGCCTTATGAAACGATCAGGTAATAGATGCTTACCTATTAGATGTTGGAATGTTGAGTGACCATCCCCATTGGAGATGACATGTCTGGATTGGATCTCCTCTCCCCCCTCAATCTGAACCCCCCGGGCCTTCCCTCCCTCAATCACAATCTTCTTTACAAGGGTATTAAAGGAGATATCCCCATCGTAAGCCTTATAATATTTGAGGAAAAGCTGAGGCAAGACCTCTACCCCTTTGTCTTTGATATAATAAAAGTCCCCCTTTATGGCCCACATGATAGGGCTTGCACAGAAAAAAATAGAGGAGCCCTCGCGGGCTCCAAAGGTGAGGAGGTGTTTCAAGAGAGGGTCTTTGAAGAAAGAGTCCAGGACTTCCCGGCCCGTTTTGCCACGATACCGGAGTAATTGTGGTGCCTTGAATAGACCCTTATATAACAGCTCAAACTTCTCTTTGAAGCTGATTAGGTCAAAAGATTTTATGGAAAAAGCCTCGATGCTCTTAACCAGCCTCTTCAATTCTCGTATATAGGCATGGATAGATAGTCTCTCACTGGGGAAGAGGTGGATTAAATCCCTCTCGAACCGATCAATATCGGTGGAGAGGGTGATGTGGAAATTGGGGGTAATTATTCGGCGTTGAGGGTCCTGTGGACAAAATTCGATCTCAGGAGGGAGACCCAGGGTCTGAAAGGCCTCTTTCATTGAGCCATGGGGACCAAATTCATTGAGGTAATGGACGGCTGGTGCGAAGGTAAACCCATTGCGTCTGAAATTCTGACAGTAGCCACCAGGTTTTGAGGATTGTTCACAGATCAGTACCCTTAGCCCCTCCTTAGCCAAAAGGGTGCCACAGCTAAGTCCACCCATTCCTGCACCGATGATTACTGCATCGTAGTTAGTCTCCATATTTCTCGTTGCCCATAGTACTATAGTGGTTTGAATAATTCAAAAAATATTTCAAAAATCATTGAGTTTAAAGGCGGGTAGGTTTATACTTGTGAAGAAATAATTAGATGGGAATTGGATTTTAATATTTTGAGGACCTTCAAGAGCTTTTTTGGAGGTGATATGGGGACCTATCGCAGGATAAGGGATTATACACTGGTCAAGTTCGCCTCCACGGCCCTCTCACTGCTGGCCAGTGCCTCTGATGAACAGCT
>JAFDHG010000119.1 GCA_019308925.1 Deltaproteobacteria bacterium | reverse complement strand
AAAGGAAGGTGAAAATGAGCAACAGGAAAATATTGGAGCCAATCAAAATAAAAAGCATGGAGCTTAAAAATAGGATAGCCTTTGGTCCAATGCTCAATCAGCCGTACGGAGAGGATCATGGAGCGAGCGAGGATACAATTAGGTGGTATGTAGATAGAGCAAAAGGAGAGGTAGGGTTTGCCATGACCGGGACCATTAATCCATCCCGCCCTGCCTATGAAGAAGCTCGCAAACTGCCACCTATGGGTGCATTAGGTCTGGGGCTCACGCTCCACGATGATACATATATTCCAGGTTTTACTAGGCTGACAGAAGCAGTGCATACAAGCGGTATGAAGATCGGGGCGCAGATTGGGGCTGGCGGTATGAGGATAGGGGCTTCACCCTCACCCTATCCCAAGAGAGACCTTCCAGATATCATATATGGTATAGAAGTAGCTACTAGAGAATTGTCAGTCGAGGAGCTAGAGGAAATCATGAGCGAGACCATAGCTACGGCAGCGAGAGCGAAAGCTGCTGGGTTTGATTGCGTGGAACTGCACTGCGCTCATGGTTATGTTTCACTCTGGGGTGCGTTTATGTCGCCATTTAGTAACCGGCGAGAGGACAAGTACGGTGGAAGCTGGGAAAATAGACTGCGCTTTGCGGTTGAAACGATACAGGGGATGAGGGAGGCAGTTGGTGAGGATTATCCTATAGTTGTCAGACTCAGCGCTGATGAACTTCTGGGCAAAGACGGTGTGACAATACAGGACACCGTTAGCCATATTATTCCTGTACTGGAGAGTGCTGGGGTGGATTGTTTTGATATTACCTTGGGCTCAATGCTACATAATCCAAACAATATACCCCCGCTGTATGTCCCTCGGGGATACTTTATTTATCTGGCCGAGGCAGTTAAGAAAGTTGCTAAGGTGCCGGTGATTGGAGTGGGGAGAATCCTCGATATGGAGATGGCTGAAAAGTTTTTGGAGGAGGGTAAGGCGGACATAATTTATCTGGGACGGCAGTTAATTGTTGATCCAGAGACCCCAAAGAAATACTTTGAGGGGCGGTTAGATGACATTCGGAAGTGTATGGGATGTGCGCGAGGTTTTGGCGACTGTATTGGTGCTTGTTCGGTTGATCCCATGATGATGCCCACCGATTCGGTGATTCCAGCAGAAAAGCCCAAAAAACTCCTAGTGATTGGTGGAGGGGTAGCAGGAATGGAGGCTGCGCGAGTAGCTGCGCTAAGAGGTCATAAGGTAATCCTGATGGAGAAAGATTCAGAGCTTGGTGGGATGGTCTCTGCGCTCGGTCGTTGTTCCTTACTCGCTGAGTTTGGGAACCTCGTGGATTTTCTTACCGCCCAACTGAAAAAGTTCAAGATAGATGTAAGGGTGTGTAGGGAAGCCGCCCCCGATGACGTTAGACAAATTGATCCTGATGCAGTTATCCTTGCGGCAGGCTCATCTATGACGCTGCCAGAGGTGGCTCAAGGTAAGCCGGGAGTACTGACTCACATTGAGGCGCTGATGAACAGAGCAGCCATTGGTCATAAGGTTGTTATACAAGGGTTGGGCTATGGCTCCGAGCTAGCAATCTCTCTTGCTGAAGAGGGTAAAGATGTAACCCTTTTTGGCAGTGCAAGTGAAATAGCAACCAATCTTCCTCCTATCAGAAGGTGGTTTATTCTTAAGAGATTAACGGACGTTGATGTTGCCAAAGGAGATGGAGATATTCCCACAAGGATGGAGGATAACCCCAGGATACGAACTGGGGTGAATCTGAAGGACGTTACCCCTAGCGAAGTTGTGGTGGAGGATAAAGATGGAAAGAGAGAGCTTCTTTCCTACGATACTTTTATTGTCTCCCTGGGCAGGCTGAGCAATGACTCCCTCTTTGAGGCATTACAGGGGAAGGTTCCTGAAGTCTATAAGATTGGAGATTGTTCCAAGATTGGGGAGATAGGAGATGCAATGAAGGCAGCTAACGAAATCGCAAGAAGCCTTTGATAACTTTGAGTAAACAGGTCCAGGTTCTTGGATATCTTCAGAAAACAAGAAGGGGGAATTAAATGATAGATTTTAGTTTAACCGAGGAGCAACTTGCTATTCAGCGCAAAGCTAGGGATTTCGCAGAAAAGGAGATGAAAGCACTTGGCCGGGAGGTGGATCGCATCGCCGATCCCAA
>JAFDHG010000118.1 GCA_019308925.1 Deltaproteobacteria bacterium | reverse complement strand
ACTTTGCATCAGTGTAAGGACCTGCCAAAATAGGTATGTGGATATCCTTTTCCATATCAACATAGACCCTTATCCGTGAAAGATTGGGATTGACACTGTCCTCAATATGTTGGAGGGAACAAGCGGTTTCGCAGTGTCGACATCCAGTACATTTATCAAAATCTACCCTAAACTCCTTCATGTTTTTCTCCTTTACTTTATTGGAAAAATTAAACTAATCCCAATTCTTTTAGCTTTTCTTGGGCAGGAACACCATCTTTGTCCCACCCCCTTAGTTTATAGTATTCTGGCAGCATCTCATGTAGTTTATTGACATGCCCCTTTCCAGGCCCCTCTGGCAGTGGTTCCTCCAATAACCTCTTAGGCAGATTATCGTCTTTTCCAGTGAGACCGGCTTTTAGATTAAACAGTCGTTCTAGGTTCCAGGTCCTTTCACCAGCAAGTTTAAGGCTTTCCATAGTATAACCAGCACCACTTGCTGGTTCTAGCTGCTGGAGCACTTCTTTAGTCCATAAGGTAACAAGGAGGAAGAGGCATATGCCAGCATTATCGAATAGACAAGTTTCATCTTGAAGATCTTTGGTAAGCTGTGCTTTACCCTCTGTGATGAAAGGATCGGTTTTAGGAAAAATTTTTACCGCATCTGC
The DNA here is from genome assembly GCA_019308925.1 of Deltaproteobacteria bacterium. Lineage (NCBI taxonomy): Bacteria > Pseudomonadati > Myxococcota > Myxococcia > Deltaproteobacteria bacterium. The sequence goes on along the minus strand of JAFDHG010000118.1, from coordinate 1,792 downwards.
AAGGATTTCTGAGATCATCGTATACCCTTTGTTGTGACAGGCACCTCGGTTGGCAGTTGCTAAGTTAAGTCCTTGGGCTTGAGCTACCCTGGGATCATAAGCAGGGCACTCCAGTTTCTTTACACCTATAAAGAGTTCTGGATGACCATATTTTTGAGTCATGTGATAACCTCCTTCGGCAATCGCATCACCAAATCCTTTTCTATAAGCGGTCATTTCCACTAGCTTCACCATAGCCTCCGCCTCCCCAAATTTTAAAGAAAAGCCTACATCTTTATCTGTGATGTACCCTTTCTCATACATCTCCATGGCTGCCGCGATGGTGTTGCCTACAGAAATGGTATCCATTCCCAAATCATTGCAAAGATTATTTGCTTTGAGTATGGCTTCAAGGTTGTCATTGCCACAATCTGCACCAAAGACCCATGCTGTTTCAAAATCTGGTCTTTCTGCCCTACCTTCAAAAGGACCCTCTTTAACTTGGGTTATGCCTCCACAAGCCATGGGGCAGGAGAAGCATGCCCTATTTCTAATCAGATAGCCTTTGGTTATCGCCGATCCATCAATGTTTTCTGCGCCCTCAAACACCCCTGTTTGATAGTTTCTGGTAGCTAGCATCCCCACTTCATTATACACATGTAATATACCTGCCGAGCCATTTATGGGAAAGGCATGGGTGGCAAATGGTGAAGCCTTAACCTTCTCCATAACATCATTTACAGCCTCTTTGAAACCCTTAGGGTCAGCAATAGGAATACTTTTAGATCCTCGAATAGCGACAGCTTTAAGATTTTTTGAACCCATTACTGCACCAATTCCTCCCCTTGCAGCTGCGTTATGTTTATCAACAATAACGGCAGCAACTTTAGCCAGATTCTCACCTGCAGGACCAATGCTTGCAATATGAATCCTTTTCCTCTTCCAGGGATCCTCAAACTCAAGTGAGGATTTGATCAGGTCTTCTGTTTCATGAACAGTTTTTCCCCAGAGATCATCGGCAGCTCTAAATTCAATCTGATCATCATCGATCCATAAATAAACTGGTTCTGGAGACTTGCCTTCTAAGATGATCATATCGTAACCTGCATATTTCATTTCAGGTCCGAAGTAACCACCGGCATTGCCATTTCCTATGTTGCCTAAAGGGGATTTAGTAACCACTACAAATCGACTACTTCCCACCGCTCCCGTTCCTGTGAGGGGAACAGTGGCAAAGATTAATTTGTTATCAGGATCAAAGGCATCAATGGCAGGATCGATTTCATCGTAGAGGATCTTGGTAGCTAATCCTCGGCCGCCAATATAATCTCTGGCTAAATCTTCATCCAGCTCTTCTATCTCATAGTTATGTTCTGTTAAATCAACTCTTAGGATTTTTCCCATCCAGCCATACATTAGTTCTACCTCCTTTTAAAAAGTGTTCACATTTTTAATCAATAGAATCAAGACACCTCTCCCATTATTTTCAGATAAAATCCTTCAAAGATACTTTTCCCCATCCTTTAGGGTTAACCCTTTCAAATTTTGTTCTTAACTCTTTCCTTAGCAAGGAAGGTTTAGTGGCATCAATCCCCAATTTCCCCCCCACCCTTAGTGGAGGAGCACCAGGAAGATCGGGGATTGAAATATCATATGGTAAGCCCAGGGTTCTCTCAATACCAATAGTATCCGTTTGAGGATTCATTCTCACCCCAATAGAATAAAGGATATCTTCTGCACTAGTAATGTCCATGTCCTCATCTACCGCGATGGCAATTTTGCTAAATATTAACATAGGGGAATAAAGAGCTGT
>JAFDHG010000117.1 GCA_019308925.1 Deltaproteobacteria bacterium | reverse complement strand
TTTGGGAGCCCAATTGAAGTCCCTTGACCTCAGCGTGACATATATCGGCCAGGGCCTGCACTCCCGCCAGGTGTTGAGCCCGCAGCCCGGGATTGGGCCTCCCCCTCCTGATTTCCCTGATGGTGCATGGGGTGCCCCAATAGGCAGCCATGGCCACGGCGGTACGTACAATTTGGCCACCGCCTTCACCATGTGAGCCGTCGATCTCAATCATTCGTAGATCCAGCCTTGGCTGCGGTATCTCAGCATCTCCACGAAGCTCTCCAACCTCAATCTTGTGCGGGCATCGATGGGGGACGGCCTGTCCCCCTCTATGGTCAAGATGGGGACCTTTATCTCCCGGCGCAGGATGATGTCCTGAATCTGACGGAAGCAAAAGGCCTGGACATAATGTATGAGCCCCTCGATCTGCCTTCTGTGCACCTCCCTCTTAATATCCTCCAGGCGGGCGAAGATGGAATAGGGGTAGGTGTACAGGAGGTATTGCTCCACGATGTCCTCAGTCACGAAGGGCATGCTGAACTGGCGCTGTAGCTCGTTGAAGACCACCCTCCCCCCGAGGCCCTCAAGACAGTCATAGAGGTCTGTGAAGATGGGAGGGACCCCCAGATATCCCAGCCTGACCCCCTGTGATGGGGGCCGACGGCCCTTGACCTCGGACAAAAAGCGATCCACCTCCCCCTCAAACACCCCCCAATCACCCATCATGTCGCTGGTGCTCACCAGGAAGTAGTGGTTCTCAAATCCAGTGACCACCCCCTCTTCCCAGGTGAGGCGGTCTATCTCCTGGACCTTTGCCCTTACCCTGTCCAGGGTCTCTTTGGCCTCCTGCACCTGGGCAGGGGTGACCCCAAAGTGCTCCATCATCTTCTCTATCTGCAAGGCCAGCAGGTCCCGGTCTCGATCATAGGGATAGGCAAAAGGGAAAACCCGCACCCCTTCTGTCTGGAGGACCTCTACGAGGGCGTGGGTGTTGCTGCAGTCCCCCTGCGTGACCGCCACCACCTCCTCTATCCCCTCTTCGAGGGTTACCCCATAGATCCCCTTGATCCATCCGCAGGTGTTTTTGGGGAAACCGACGGCCTCGGCCTTGGCCAAGAATCGATCCCGCTCAGGGCTGTTGATGAAGATGTTGTTCAGATCGATGGGGACCTTCTCGGCGGCAAAGAGGACTTCTATGGGGATGGTAGTGGTAAAGCCTACCCTCTTTTTGCCTCCCATCTCATCCCCCCTGTAACCCCTTCTCCCTCCGCCACAGAAGCATATCGATAAAGGCCTCCAGGAGGGTCTGAATCCTGGCCTCTACATCTTGTTCGTCCAAGACCAGGGTCAGGACAGGGATGTGGTAATCCCTGCTCACCTGTTTCAGCACAGCGGCGGCAGTGGTCTCGGGCATGCAGGCAAAGGGCATGAGGTGGACGACCCCGTCATATCCCTCCTGGGCCCTGATGATTGTCTCCCCTACGGAGACATTGCATTCCGCCCCCACATCGTAGCCCAAGTATTCTAGGGATGCCTGATAAAATCGGAGCCTCTCCCTCTTTTGTTCCCGGCCCACCCCAAGGCTGCGGCCGATATGGGTGCTAAACCAAGAAGTCCTGGTCACCTCCACCCCCAACTCCCCGAGACGCTGTTCCACCCCCCTGTTGATATCCGGATCCATGACAGTGTAGAGTTCCCCAACAATGGCCACCTTGAGGGGGCGACGCCCTGAAGCCTGCTCGGTCCCCTGTATGATCTTCTCCCCCTCTTGTGCCGCCTCGGTGATTGCCTTTTCCCCCCTGGCCTCGTCGAGCATGTGCAGGGCCCTCTGCAGGTTTCTCTGGGTTTTTCCTTTGGTTGTCTCCCTAGCCCTCACCACCATGGCCGCTTTCTCCAACCTCTCAGTGGCCAACATCTTTCGCCACCCTATGTAGAGGGCATAGGGAAAGGTGAGGTAGTTCTTCAGGGTGAGCTCCTTTCGCAGGTGCTTGGTCTCCTGGTGGTTTTTCATCAGGGCCTCCCACGTAAGCCGTGGAGGGATGGTGAGCCAACGATAATGGAGCCTGAGGTCCTCCAGGATCACCTTGTGGACCAGGTCATAGAGCCCCAGACGGCAGGGGGGACCGCTGCCCACCATGACGATGGTATCGGCACCCATCTGCAGGGCCTCGATGAAGTTGCCCAGGATCACCTTAAAGGGCAAACAGATACACTCATTGGAGTTTTTCACCCCCAGGTCTAAGGTCTTTCTGCTCGTCTTGGGGGGTACAAGGTAGGGGATCCCGGCTGTTTCGGCAATGGCCTTGCAAAAGATGTGCATGGTGCCGAGGCGGGGGAAGGTAACCCTCATCCATCTTATCCTGTAGCCACTTTGCCCTTGTTGGTCTTTTGCACTTGGTACTCCTCCCAAGCGGCATCGGCAAGGGGTTTGTACTGGCTGGAATAATGGTCTATCTGT
>JAFDHG010000116.1 GCA_019308925.1 Deltaproteobacteria bacterium | reverse complement strand
CCCACGGGGTCACCCCCGGAGCCGGAGGGTGGACTACCCGAGCGAACGGGCAATTTATCGGGGATAGATCGTTTCATCTATCAACACACATCCCAGCTTTGGCTGGGCGCACGAAGGAAAAATCATGAAGTGCGATCGTTGCAATGCCCAGATTGAACCTGGAGAAAAAAAGGAGTATCTGGGCCAGATACTTTGCGAGGATTGCTATATGGATGCACTTTCCCCTCCCAAGGGATGCGATCCATGGGCGGTTTATGCCGCGAAGTCCTTTGAGAAACACTCTGCTTCGCCTGAGGCATTGACCCCTATCCAGAAGCAGATCCTTAAGATCTTGGAGGAAACCGGTGGCATTGAACATCAGGATCTGCTTCAGCGGCTGGGGGATAATTTACGCCCGAAGGATCTGGAACGGGAGTTATCCGTGCTCAGGCACATGGAGAAGGTCCGGGGGGAGAAGCGAGGTGATCGGGTTGTGTGCCGGTTATGGTAGGGAGAAATATTATGGCAAAAAGCGAGGTTTTTGATCGGATCTATCTGGAATACCTGGAAAGAATTTCCTCTATCGACTTTCGCTCCATTAAGGAGAGGCTTGGCTTGAGTCTCGAGAAGGGGCACCTGATAATCCCCTTTTATGGTGCACCTTATCGGGTATCCCCAGAAGGCATTACCGATGACCAGGGGAAAAGACCCAGCCATGAAATAAGTGTAGTATTATGTAAGTATCTACTGATGTGTCCGGAAAAGGAGCCCTCGGAGGCGGGGTGGATCACATATGTCACATATAAAGAGTTTAAGGACGCCGCCCCTTTTGTGGAAGGCTTTACTAATAATGTGGAAAAGGCGATCAGTCGGAATTTTTCCGGCAAGCTTTCGTTGTTAAAAGATGCCTGTGATGCAATAGGCGGCCTGCCAGCAGAGCTTGGGGTTTCCTATGATCTTTGCGTAAGGTTTGAGGCGCTTCCTAAAGTACCTGTTTTGCTTTTATTCAATGATGAGGATGAAGAGTTTCCAGCTCAGAGTTCTTTGCTTTTTGAAAGGAGGGCGGAAAGGTATCTCGACATGGAGTGCCTTGCTATCACAGGGATGGTCCTTGCAAGATGGTTGATAAAGCATCTAGAAAGGACAGAGCACGAAAGCCATATAGAGGGGTAAATGATGAAGATATGCATATGCGGCAAAGGAGGGAGTGGGAAAAGTAGCATTGCCAAACTGATGGCCGATGTTTTCGAGAAACAAGGTAAAGCCGTTATTGTCTTGGACTCCGATGAGTCCAATGCAGGTCTCTTTTGGATGCTGGGGTTTGAGAAGCCCCCACACCCTTTGATGGAATCCTTGGGTGGCAAAAGGAGTGTCCAAGAAAAGATGATGGCGCGGTTTTCTAGAGGCGAAAACGAGCCGGAGATGTCTATCTGGGAAGGGGAAAGGATCTTTAGGGACTCCATTCCATCTGAATATCTTGCTCAAAAGGAAAATCTCAGGCTCATCACTACGGGAAAGATCCATCAGGCCCTGGAAGGATGTGCCTGTCCCATGGGGGTTGTTACAAGAGAATTTCTTAAAAAATTCGAGCTGGGTTCAGATGAAGTCATGCTTGTGGACATGGATGCCGGCATAGAACACTTCGGCCGGGGCATTGAGGCAAGTGTGGATGCGGTGGTATGCGTTGTTGAGCCATCCCTTGAATCCGTCACCATGGCTGCAAAAATCAAGGAGTTAACCCAATCCGTAGGTGCATCCTTTAAAGGGGCCATCCTTAACAAGGTGTCCTCGCCGGAACAAGAAAACGTTTTAAAGGATAAACTACACCACACAGGCGTTCCCATACTTGGAACCATCCATTACCACGGCAAGATCGTGGATGCATGCCTTGAGGGAAAGACTTTTGATGTATCTGAGGCATCTGCTGAAATGGAAGGTATTGTAAAAACACTGCTTCTTTAAACTTAAGAGGGATCATCATGAAATCAAGGCAAAATATCTTGCTGGGCTGTGTCGTTTGCCTGGGGTTGTGTTTCTTTGTGTTTGCCTCGGGATGTGCCCCGGTAATCTCGAAGCAGCTGATGACACAAGCCCAAAGAATAGGGTTTGATGAGATTATTAAAGACCCTGAGGCATATACAGGAAAGGTGGCGGTGCTCTCCGGTATTATCCTGGACTCAAAGAATACCAAAGAGGGCACCCTTTTGGAAATCCTTCAGATACCCGGTGATCCTTCTTCACGACCGAAAGATGTGGATAAGTCAAAGGGAAGGTTTCTGGGGCTTTACAAGGGGTTTTTGGATGTCGCTGTCTACAGGCGGGGCAGGGAGGCCACGATAGGAGGAGAGATCACTGGAAAGAGGGTCCTGCCACTTGGGGAGATTGAGTACACCTATCCGTTTATTGAAGTGAAAGAGATATATCTATGGCCGGTTGAAGAAAAAGAACCGGTTTATTGTTATCCCCCACCTTACTTGTGGCGTCCATGGTGGTATTATCACTATCCATGGCCATGTTGGTGATAAGGGAGGAGTCAAGATGAGCGCAAGGAT
>JAFDHG010000115.1 GCA_019308925.1 Deltaproteobacteria bacterium | reverse complement strand
ATGTTGGTTATGGGGATGCCATCTTGTTAAAATTGCCCCAGCAAGGGGCGATGCTGATCGACGCTGGTACCCAGAAGTGTGGGGAAAGGGTAGCGAGTTATATAAAAGATCGCGGCGTCAAAAAGTTGGATGTGGTGGTAATTACCCATTGTCACCCCGATCACATAGGCGGGATTCCCAAGATCCTGGAGAGCGTAAAGGTCGATGAGATCTGGGTAAATCAGGACATCTCTCGTAACCTTTCGTATTCGCCCGTGTATAAGGCTATCCAACGATGGAAGATCCCCTGGAGGGTCATAAGACGCGGGGAAAACCTGGACGATGTAGGAGGGGTCGAAATAGAGTGCCTCCATCCTGGGAGGATCTCCCATGATCCCAACGATAATTCCGTTGTTCTCAAGATCTGTTATAAAAAGACCGTCTTCTTATTTCCCGGCGATATTACACCAAAGGCAGAAAAAGTGTTGTTGGATATTTATAAAGGTCGCTTAAAGGGCGATGTAGTGAAGATACCGCACCATGGCCACAAAAGCACATACCCCTTTATTGAGGCCATAGGACCGGAGATCGCTGTTTTGACTATCGGCCCCAACCCCTACGGTGCCCCTCATCCTCAGACCTTAAGGGCCTATTCTGAAAAGGGTTGTTGTGTACTCAGGACAAATGAATTGGAGAACATTGTGATCAGGACGGATGGCCAAAGAATCTGGTTGGAGACTGGTGGGCGCTGACCTTTTCCATAAAATAGAACGATGGCTGCCCCCCAGAAGGGCCCAATATCTGGCGATCTTTTATGTGGTTTTTATCTACGCAACCCTCCCGATAATGAGGCCCATCTTGAATTTTCTGAAGGGCAACTTAGGCGAATCCTTTTCTTTAGGCGTTTATCTTTTCCTTCTCTTGCTAGCCATAGGGCTTATCTACCTCTTTTTGAAGCAAGGGAGGGGATGGAGACCTTTTACATCGCTTGTCAGTCTCTTAGCGGCCACCGCCTATATCCTTACTAAGATCGAGTATCCAGAGGAAAGGGTCCACTTTTTGGAGTATGCCATATTGGGGGTTCTCTTGTACTTTGCCTTGCATGAGATGATCCAGGGGAGGAGGGTTTTTTTCTTTATCCCTGCACTTGTCTTCCTTGTTGGTTGTGGGGACGAGATTATCCAGTGGATCTTGCCTAACAGGGTCTATGACCCCAGGGACATCTTGATGAACTTTACCGGAGGGATATTGGGTGAGTTGATCCTCATTGCCTTTAGGCCCGAGTTGATAAGGAGAAAAGAGGGTGTTTCTCCGACTTAAGCTAGCGAAAGAGGATAAGGGGAATTTGGTCACCCTGCTTGTTATAGGCCTGATCCTGAGGCTCTACGCATTTTCCCAGATCTATCTGATCTCCCAAGATGGGGCCTTCCAGTACATACCTGTGGCCAGGCTTTTTTATAATGGTGATTATCTTCAGGCCCTGCTCCAGCCCCAGCTTCCCCTCTATCCATTTTTAATCTCTCTTTTTTCCCATATAACAGGGGATTTCGAGCTGGCAGGCCAGTTGATCTCCATTATTTTTAGCATCCTGGCTGTATTCCCCCTTTATTTCATAGGAAAGTCCCTATTCGGCCCAAAGCCTGCCTTCTGGACCACAGTATTTTATCTCATTAATCCTTTGATGCTGCGAAGCTCTGTAGATGTATTGAAGGAGGGGGTGTTTATCTTTTTCTTCTTTTACTCGGTATATTGTTCCCTGTGGTTTTTGAGAGAGGGGAAAAGGAGATGGCTGATCTGGACGGCGGTCTTTGCCATAGTAGGTGCCCTGACCCGCATGATCGCCCTGGAGGTGTTGTTGGTATTGGGGCTTTGGCTGGTATATGTTGGCTTACAGGAAAGGTTGAGGGAGAAGAGGTTAGCATATCGTTATCTTTTTGTGGTCATTTTGGTCCTTGGGGTCATTATGGCCTTTGTCATCCCAGGGATCTGGGGTTGGGAGTTTTGGATGACAAAGAAGCCCTATACCGCCGCAGAGAGAATTTTTCGCAGTTGGTTCGTATATCAGTGGCCAAGCCTGTCTCATATTGGAGAGAGATCCCTTTATATTGTCGGCAGGTTCATAGAAAAGGCCCACCCTCTGCCCTTTCTCATCGCTCTGTTCGGACTGGGGTGGAGGATGAAGGCAAAGGAGTTAAGCCCTGAGGAGAGGTACCTCGCCCTTTTGATGGTGGTGCTTATCATCATCTTTTTTCCCCTCTTATATGCCTCGGGGAGATATCTCCTCCCTGCCATCTTTGTTCTATACCTCTGGGCCGGGTTTGGCTTCGTAAAGATGCGGGAGTTTATCGATAATAGGTTCACGAGATATCCCAGGCTCAATGCCATCATACCTGTTATAGTCCTCCTGTTGGCGATCCTGCCCCTCTCCTTTAAACCCCAAAGGTTAGACAAGATCGGCCGCAAGGAGGTAGGGATTTGGCTGCGGGAGCAGTCGCTATCGCCATCCCTGATCCTGACCAACATCCCCAGGGTGGCCTACTATGCCGAGGGGGACTATCTATTTATTGACAACTTCAACATCC
>JAFDHG010000114.1 GCA_019308925.1 Deltaproteobacteria bacterium | reverse complement strand
GCACCCTAGTGACGAAGGGTTTATACCGCCTACAAACGAGATCAGAGATGATATGGGAGACAGATTTGATAAGCTTAGAGAAAGACTGATAACCAAGAAGGAAAGGATCTATCCTGAGAAAAAGGAAAAGCAAAATAGACCCACATGAGGTCTACCTCCACCCCTTAACTTAAGCAAGATGGCTAATCCAATGGGAAAATACCTGATACTAAAATGGCTTGAGTAAACCCTTTAACCTTATTGAGTATCTAAAAAAGGAGAGATAATGGAGGCCATTAAAATAATGCCTTGCCTAGATATGAAAGAGGGGCGGATCGTCAAGGGTGTCCATTTTGTGGATTTGACAGATGCAGGAGATCCTGTGGAAAACGCCGAATTTTATCAGAAGGAGGGGGCCGATGAACTGGCCATGCTGGATATAGCGGCCACCATAGAAAACCGAAAGACCAGGTTGGAATGGGTCAAAAATGTCTCGTCAGTCATAGAGATCCCTTTGACGGTGGGTGGGGGGATTTCCAGTCTGGAAGATATTGAATTAGTCCTGGAGGCTGGTGCCGATAAAATTTCTATGAATAGTGCCGCTGTAAAGGATCCGGATTTGGTCAGGGAGGCAGCAAAAGAACTCGGCTCGGAGAGGGTTACTGTGGCTATAGATGCGAGGAGGAATAAGGAGCTATCATCAGGATTTGAGCTGGTAGTCTCAGGTGGTACCAAGCCAATAGGGAGAGACGCCATTGAGTGGGCCAAAGAGTGTCAGGAGCTAGGTGCCGGTGTAATCCTACCTACCAGCATGGATGGTGATGGAACCCAGGCTGGTTATGATTTGGAATTTACAAAGGCCATTTCAGATGTTGTTGATATACCGGTGGTGGCTTCGGGCGGGGCGGGAAAGCTAGAACATTTTTATGAGGCAGTTGTTCTGGGCGGATCACAGATTTTATTGGCTGCTTCGGTCTTTCACTATCACATTTTAAGCATTAGAGAGGTAAAAGAATATCTGCAGAAAAAGGGTTTGCCGGTTAATTTGTAAAACAACTCATGGCCCATGGGCCTGTAATCATCATTCCTATGGACCTTGCTCTTAAAAGGGACGAGAAGTTTCCTTCAGTTCACTAGAAGGAAGACCTGTGAAACGACTTCAGCCCCCATCCCAGATCAGCTCATGAGGGTCCAGGGTTGGGTTCCCTTGCTGGTCGCGGTAAGTATCCCTCAAAGACCTTCCGAAAATGGTAGCCGTAAATGGCAAGCCCCACACACAGGGACAAGAGTTGCGGGCGTCGAAAGACGGTCCAAAAGAAGGTCTTCCAATAATAAAGACGTTCCTTGCCCCTTATACCCAAGGCCCAGAAAGAATGGAAGAGTGCCTTGATATAACTGAACCGTAGAGGATAGCCGCTTTGCTTGGACGGACGATAATTCCTTAGAAAGGTGATAAGACGTTTATAGAAATAGCGGGGCGAGTAAATGTTGGTTACAATGTACCGGTATCCTTCCACAAGCCGCTGGTAACCCATCTTGGGGATGAAGTTTATAGAAAAGTCAGTGTTGTCCCCTGTTATCTCCCCTAAAATCCTGCCCTCTTGCTGGAGCCGTTCGTAGAGCTTCGTGCCCTTCGGGGCATTTAAAAGGCCTACCATGGCGGTGACTATCCCGCTTTGTTGGATGAAATCTACTTGCTTCTGAAAGGTGATCGGATGATCACTATCGAAACCGACGATAAACCCCCCTAAGACCTGAAGGCCGAACCTCTGCATCTTCTTGATTGCTGCCGTCAGGTCCCTATCTTTATTCTGAACCTTGTGACACTCAGTGAGGCTCTCTTCTTCAGGACTCTCGATCCCTACAAATACCGCATCGAAGCCAGCCCTTACCATGAGTTCCATCAACTCCTCGTCATCTGCGAGGTTGACGGAGGCCTCGGTGAGGAAGGAGAAAGGATATCTCTTCTCCTCCACCCATCTTATGAGGGCGGGTAACAACTCCTCTTTTAATTTGCGTGGCTTCCCTATGAAGTTATCGTCTACAAAGAAGACCGTACCTTTCCATCCCCTTTGGTATAACCCCTCGATCTCTGCCAGAACCTGAGCCTTCGTCTTTGTTCGAGGTCTCTTCCCGTTCAGAAGACCGATATCACAGAACTCACAGTCGAACGGACAGCCTCGGCAGTACTGAACGCACATGGCAGCATATTTGCGCATATCGAGAAGGTCCCACTCGGGTGTGGGAGAAGATGTAATATCGGGCCACTCAGCGGAAGTATACATAGGTTTTGCCTCTCCTCTGTTCACGTCTTCAATGAAGGAGGAAAGGGTTGCCTCTGCCTCGTTAAGGACCAAATGGTCAATGTCTGGAAATCTATCAGGAGAGATGGTGAAGAGGGGACCGCCGGCAACAACCTTTTTACCGAGGACCTTAACCTTCTTTACAATTTCTCTGACCGATGCCTCTTGTACCGCCATAGCGCTTATGAAGATGTAATCAGCCCAGCGAATGTCCTCATCCTTGAGCACATCCACGTTCAGATCCACTAGCCTCCGCTTCCACGTCTGGGGGAGAAGCGCTGCCACGGTCACCAGCCCTAAGGGTGGGAAAGAAGCTTTTTTAGAGATGAACTTGAGCGCATACTTAAAGCTCCAAAACGTATCTGGATAACGGGGGTAAA
>JAFDHG010000113.1 GCA_019308925.1 Deltaproteobacteria bacterium | reverse complement strand
ATGGGAAGACCCACCACTGTATTGACTATCTTGGGGTGATGCGCAACCTCTTTGGTTTCAAGGTGATCGTCCCTGCTGACCCCAACCAGACCGATAGGGTGATCCGCTATATAGCGAACCGTTGGGGGAACTTCTCAGTGACCATGGGGAGGGAAAAAGAACCAGTGATCATCAATGAGGACGGCACCCCCTTTTTTGGGAGCGAATATCGGTTCGAATATGGTAAGGGCGACCTCATCAGGGCAGGGGACATGGGGGCGATAATTACCATGGGGGGGATGCTACACAGGGCATTAAAGGCGTGGGAGGTCCTGCGGGAGAAGGGCTACTATATACGGGTGATCAATTTCTCCTGCCCCCTGGATCCAGACAGGGATATTCTGCGAGAGGCTGCCCGGACCGGCCTGATCGTCACCTATGAAGATCACCATATAGATACTGGATTGGGGAGTAGGGTGGGAAACATCCTGGCCGAGGAGGGCTGGCAGGTGCGCCTCAGAAAGATGGGGATCACCTCTTACGGTGCTTCTGGGAAGTCCGGGGACCTATTCAAGCTTCAGGGGCTCGATGAAACCACCTTGGTAGAGGTGGTAGAGGAAGAAGTGAGGAGGAAGGCAAATGGAGGACTATAAGAAGGCCTACCGGACCATTATGGACGATCACTTCCCCGGGGAGTTGGTCATCAAGTTCGGGGATCAAACCCTGGTGTATCGAAAACGCACCTGGAAGATCCCCGATGAGCGCACGGAGGAACTCATCGAGAAAGGGCTCAGGTATGGTGAGAACCCCGGGCAGGAGGCGGCCCTTTATGAACTGGTCAATGGAAATTTGGTTCTGGGTGATTGCAAATTCATCGAACCGGGCAATGGTTTAGTCAGTGCCATTACCGAGGATGATATGTTACAGGTGGGCAAACACCCGGGCAAGATCAATATGACAGATGTTGATAACGCCCTGAATATCTTGAAGTTCCTCGCCAAGGCACCAGCGGCCTGCATTATGAAGCACAACAACCCCTGCGGAGTAGCCTATGGGGAGACTTTGGCCGAGGCCTATAACAGGGCTAATATGGTTGACAGGATCGCCGCCTTCGGTGGGTGCGTGGCCTTCAATCGTCCTGTGGACAAGAGCACTGCCGAGTTGATGGGTCAAAATTATTTGGAGGTGGTGGTAGCCCCCGACTACGAAGAAGGGACCATGGAGATCTTGCGGAGGAGAAAGAACCTCAGGGTCATCAAAATAGGGAGGATAGAAGGGCTGCAGCGGTATCGAACCGCCAGGTTTATCGACTTCAAATCCCTTATTGATGGGGGGATCATCGTCCAACAGTCCCCCGTCAATGTGGTATCCTCCAAAGAGGATTTAAAACCCGCTGTTGCCTTCTATCAGGGGAAGGAGTATCGGATAGTCAGGTTTCCCACCGAGAGGGAATATGATGATATGATCTTCGGCTGGTGTGTGGAGCAGGGGGTGACCTCCAATTCCGTGCTCTACGTGAAGAATGGAGCCACCGTGGGTATTGGTACGGGGGAACAGGACCGGGTGGGTGTGGCGGAGATCGCCGTTTTCAAGGCCTATACCAAGTATGCCGATGCCCTCTGTTTCCAGAGATATGGGATCCCTTACAAGGTGTTTGAGCGGGAGATCGAAGAGGGTAAGAGAGACCTAGTGCAGAAGGAGGAGATAGATAATCAGGTGAAGGAGGAGAGGGGGGGGATTAAGGGGGCCATTATGGTCTCCGACGCCTTTTTTCCCTTCCGTGATGGGGTGGATGTGGGGATCAAGGAGGGGGTATCAGGGATTGTTCAGCCCGGGGGGTCGGAGAGGGATTTCGAGTCTATTGAGGCCTGCAATGAGGCCAATCCTCCTGTCACCATGGTCTTTACCGGCCAAAGGTCTTTCAGGCATTGATTATGACCAGGGAAGAAGATCGACAGAGACTACAGAGGCTGAGGGATGAGATCGATACCCTGAAACATGAAGGGTTTGATCGTCAACATCCCAAATTCAAGGAATGGAGCAAAGAGGTAAAAGGCACCCTAAAGAGGCTCTATGGCGATGGTTCTCGCAGCCTCAAGAAATTTGAAGAGATACCCTTTCGCCGCCGAGGGGACCGGATGTGGGGTGAGGACTACGATATAGGGGGGAAGGAGAGGGTCGTTTTCAAGGAGGACCTGGAGAGGGCACGGGCCATCCTCGAAGAGACGTTGAAGAAGGGCTACCTCCCAAGCGAAAAGGGGAAGGGGATAGATGAGGAGGAGTTTATTAGTTCAGTAAGTAGGGGGGAGTTGCATGAAGGTGCCCCTGAGACTGCCATATTAATCCCGGAGGCATCGGCCAAGGAGGTGGGTGAGAAGGGGGGGGATGTTAAAATTGAGGAACTCCTTCAGGAGTTGAAGAAGGATAAGAAAGACCTGGAGAGGGTGCAGTCTGTCCTCGAAGAGGCAATGGAGGAGGCTCAACTCCTGAGAAAGGAGGGGAAGGGGTTAGACCAGGAGGAGGGCGCCCCTGAGACTGACCAATTGGTCCCGGAGGTGCCGGCCAAGGAGGTGGTAGAGATGGAGAGGGAGGAGAAGATCGGGGAACTCCTCCAGCAGTTGGAGAAGGAGGTAAAGGATCCTGGTGTGGCGTTGAGGAAGGTGCAGAGGACCATGGAAGAGCTGTTGAGGGTGAAGGGAAAGGAGGCACTCCTGCA
>JAFDHG010000112.1 GCA_019308925.1 Deltaproteobacteria bacterium | reverse complement strand
CTATGCCCACATCTCCGAATTCATTGACCAGAACAACAATTTTCTCCTCAGTTCCCCATTTCTCCAGGGCCCTGATGATAAAAGTGGTTTTGCCGGAGCCCAAAAACCCGAAGACAATATCAACAATCATTCCCTTAACCTATCCCTCATCGTTTTCTTGTTATCCGTTCCATTTGCCCCGCATTGATTCCCAGCTCTCGCCCTCTGTGGCGTCCTCGGCCATTCCAGGTGCCTGGCTTGCCTCTTTGCCCCAGATTCCCAGGTCATATCCCGTTACATACTCCTCGCAGACCGCTCCCCCACCGCAGATAAAGGGGATAGCCAGACCGGCAGCCTCGAGCTGATGGGCGATCTTTGGAAAGGCGGTCATGGTGGTGGTCATGAGGGCAGTGCCAGTGACCATAACGGGCTTGTGTTCCTTGCACGCGGACACAACCTTTTCAACCGGGACATCAGCGCCCAGATTCACAACCTCAAAGCCGTTGGCATTGAGCAGGGCATTGACGATAACCTGTCCAATGTCGTGGATATCCCCCTCGGCCGTATGGGTGACCACCGTGGACTTTCTGTCCATGGATTTACCCATTTTTGCCTCACACTCGGCGATTCCCACATTCATGGCGTCTGAGGAGAGGATGACCTGGGGAAGGAAATAAACCCCCTCATCCCATAGGCGGCTCACCTCGTTCATACCCGCGATCAAGGCGTCGTTGATGATGTCGATGGGAGATTTTGATTCCAGGGCGTTTTTGACGACCGGGAGGATCCCCTCATCATCCCCGTCCACGACGAACTTGGCAATCTCCTGCAAGGTGGAGTCTTTAGAAACCACCCTGGCTTCTCCTGTGACCTCCAGGTCGAGGTCATAACGTTTGAAAATCATCGAAAAATCGTCTAATATTTTCATTTTTTCCTCCTTCTCCTCTCCTTAAATATTAACATCAAACGGCTCCGGCAGAAGCCACTAATATCCTTAAGGTAACTGTCACTAATGGGCCTTGGCAACCTCCACCATGGCCAGCAGGTTTTCCGTAGGCGTGCCAGGCGCAACCGCACAGCCCGGGGCCAGGATCTGGATGCCATCGGCAATAGACTCCTCGCAACCCTCTTTGACCGTATCTGCATCTTTCATAAAGAGGGTCGTAGCAGTATCTACTCCACCCATGAAGATAATTTGGTTTCCGCACTTTTGCCGTGCAAGTCTGGCATCGGCTTTTGGTTCTAAACTCAGTATCTCTGCCCCGGTCTGACCCATCCATTCCACAATAGGGTCTACATTCCCACAAATATGCAAAATCTTGGGGACGGGGATGGCGTCAAATTGTCTTTTTTGATATTCCAGCTCGAGGTCTCTGTACGTCTTCGGGGCAATGAGTTCTGGCGACGCAGTCATGTCTTCACAGGAGATTATGTCAGCGCCGGCATCTACGAGCGCCTTGGCCAGGGCCGTCCCGGCCTTCTCTGCAACCTCAAGAAAGGGCCGGATCTTGTCAGGTGCTTTAAAGGTGGCCTTTAGGATGGGGACAGCATCCAAAAGGGATCCCGCAATGGTAAAAGGCCCTATGATCCCTGCCACAATGGGTACCTCGTCGCCCACCTCTTTTTTGAGAAATTTCACCGCCTTTAGCAGCTCCGGTATCGAGCCCCTGGAGAGAAAATCATCAGGGTACACGGGGGTATCATCGAGTTTGTAGGGGGGCGGATGTTCAATCCCCGGGATGCCCTCACCACCACCTTCAACGCTTTTTCCCGGTTTATATGTACACCCGAGGGCGACCGCCTCGAATGTCTGGCAAAATGGCACCCTAACCGCATCAAAACCGAGTACTGAATAGGCAGCCAGGGCCTGTTTTGCCATTGTTTCTCCCTTTTGATGGCCTTCCGGCCAAAAGGCATGCACCTGCTCCATCTGATCGTAAGTTACAGTGGAATTGGCTCCGAAACAGGGCATCCTGTCTGGGCTTTGATGATTTAAAACAGCCATCACACGCTCTTTAGCATTCATCAGACCTCCTCCTCTGGGATAAGTTAGTATTTATAACGCTGTTGGATATGTGTGAATAATTTGGAAAAAGGCGGAATTCCGACGTCCAACAACAAATGGAACATAGCGAACGTCGCAACTGCCGTTTGAAGTGCTTTCTTTTTGGATGTCCATTTCATGACATCAGTTTGATGATTCGCCAAGAATACGAATTTATTACTCACGAAATGTCCCCTCCGCTAAACAGAAGCTCTGCCAAGTAAGAAATGAATGATCCGCTGCGATATAAAAGCTACAGCTTACACCTAAACGTGGAATCGAATATTAGGGATTGGGTTATTTAAAAATTCTCGAGTTTTGCGGCGGACACAGCCTTTTCCCTCGAAAGAGCTATATCCTGATTGGGCAGGTATCCTGGCTTGCGGTTTTTACTACTCTCTACGCCTTCCCATTCCGCTTGCTGCGGAGCAGTGGCTTAGTGCAGATTTCGCTCTCTTCGGAATAATAAGAAGTGGTTGGTTCCAAAGAGTCCTTTCCCTTTTGGTTCAATGTGAGAGAAGGGAAAGCATTACCACTTACAGTTGCGGGGCAGCGATGGTTTTGCACCATCTTCCCTACCTTAGGAGGTCACATAGCGTTAGTGATTCCTCCCGCTTTAGGGATTACATATTAGTCTTCAATGGTTTTTCGGTCCTGTCACCTCCTTAAAAAGTACTAATTCTTCATTCATGCCGATAAAATAAATATGCCTGCAATTTCGATGCCAGATAACAGTAGCATCCATCTGACAGCTAAAATGGAAATAAGTCAGGTGGGGCGCGGAGTTGGGAGCAGTTTCCTGGAGCATATTGCCGGTAAAGAATTATGTCAT
>JAFDHG010000111.1 GCA_019308925.1 Deltaproteobacteria bacterium | reverse complement strand
CGTCATCGCCGCCTTAAAAGAAGTAAAAGGGGCCTACTCCCTCCTCTTCCTCAACGAGAAGGAACTCATCGCCGCCCGTGACCCCTGTGGTTTCCGTCCCCTGGTGCTCGGCAGACTCAAAAAGGGGTATGTGGTGGGCTCGGAGACCTGTGCCCTTGACCTGATCGGGGCCGAGTTCATCCGGGAGATAGAGCCTGGGGAGGTCCTGACAATAAACGAGGATGGCATCCAATCCTTTCACCCCTTCCCCAAGGTGAGACCTAAGTTCTGCATCTTCGAGTTCATCTACTTTGCCCGTCCGGACAGCTACATCTTTGGCCACAACGTCTATCAGGTGCGCAGGGAGCTGGGAACCCAGCTGGCTGAAGAACACCCTGTGGAGGCCGATATAGTAATCCCCACCCCTGACTCCGGCTTCCCTGCAGCCATAGGCTTCTCACACCGATCTGGGACCCCCCTGGAGCTGGGGATCATCAGAAACCACTATGTGGGCAGGACTTTCATCGAGCCCAGGGAGTCCATCAGACACTTCGGGGTAAAGATAAAACTCAACTCTGTTAAAGAGGCCATCAGGGACAAGAGGGTAGTGGTCTTGGATGACTCCATCGTGCGGGGGACCACGGTGAGGAAGAACATGCGGATGATCCGCAACTCCGGGGCCAAGGAGATACATGTGCGGATTAGCTCCCCCCCCATCATGAGCCCCTGTTTTTACGGTATAGACACCCCCACCAGAGAAGAGCTCATCGCCTCCTCCCATTCGGTGGAGGAGATCAGGAGGTACCTCCGGGTCCAGTCCCTGGGATACCTCAGTCTGGAGGGGCTAAAGAGGTGTGTGGCCCCGCTGGAGGAAGAATTCTGTTACGCATGTTTTACAGGCCAGTATCCTGTAAGCCCTCCTCAAGACAAGGCACAACTAGATTTCTTCATCAAAGAGGTGTGAGATGGGTAACAGAGAACGCCTCCTGGAGATCTTGCGGGAGAAATCCTATGAGGAGCGGGAGGTTACCCTGACCTCTGGGCGCAAGAGCACCTTTTACATCG
The DNA here is from genome assembly GCA_019308925.1 of Deltaproteobacteria bacterium. Taxonomy (NCBI): domain Bacteria; kingdom Pseudomonadati; phylum Myxococcota; class Myxococcia; species Deltaproteobacteria bacterium. The sequence continues at coordinate 1,866 of JAFDHG010000111.1, read as the reverse complement.
ACGGCAAACAGACCACCCTCGACCCCGAAGGGGTATACCTGGTGGGAAAGGTCCTATATGAGATGGTCAGAGGGAGGGTCGAGGCCGTGGGGGGACCCACCTTGGGGGCGGACCCCATCGTGACTTCCGTGGCCCTGGCCAGTTATATGGAGGGTGACCCCATCGCCGCCTTCATCATCAGAAAGGAGCCCAAGGGGCACGGTAAGGGGCTCTGGATAGAGGGGGACAAGGCCCTGAAAAAGGGGGCCAAGGTCGCTATTGTGGAGGATGTGGTCACCACCGGAGGCTCCCTCCTGAAGGCCATCAGGGTCGCAGAAGAGCATGGCCTGCAGGTGGTTCAGGTCTTGGCCTTGGTGGACAGGCAAGAGGGCGGGAAGGAGAGGTTGGCCGAGGAGGGGTACACCCTGGAGGCGGTTTTCACGCGGGGAGAAATCGTCGGAAGGTAAAGGGGTCTCCCCCGATAATGGAGCGTCTAGGGAAGCTGCGCGAGGGGCTGAAAGGGCTATGATCAAGGTGTTTTTGGTGCGCCATGGTCGCACCATCTGGAACAAGGAGCAGATATTCCGGGGTACTAAGGACGTTCCCCTGGATGAGGTGGGCAAAGAGGAGGCCCTTTTAGTTGGTGAGCGGTTGAAGGAAGAGGAGCTCTCGGCCGTTTATTCCAGCCCCCTCTCCCGGGCCAAGGAGACGGCGGAGGTCATCGCCCGTTTTCATAAGATGGAGGTGCAATGCCTGGCTGGGCTCAACGATCTGCATTTTGGCGAGTGGGAGGGAATACATCACAAAGAGGTAAAGGAGAGATACCCCGATCTCTATCAGAAGTGGCAGCAAGAGCCCCATCGGGTGATCTTTCCCAGGGGGGAGGGGTTGGATGAGGTGCGCTCAAGGGCCATGGAGGCCATTGAGGATATAATTACCCGCCACCCCCAGGGGGTAGTGGCCCTGGTCTCCCATCGGGTGGTCCTGAAGGTAGTGATCTGCGCCCTGCTAGGTTTGGACAACTCCCGCTTCTGGCACATCGGCCAAGATACTGCAGCCATCAACTGCTTTCATTATCGAGACGGTAAATGGATAGTATCATTGCTCAACGACGTCTGCCACCTAAAGGGTTTGGGAGAGGAAAAAGGGAAGGTAGACTTTTAAAGACCAAAAGAGGGCCCAATCTCTCCTTTCATCCTTTGATAAAGAAAGGGTTTAAGGGTTCCAGGGGTCTAGGATTATAGTGGAAGACAAATTACTTGAGCCCTTGAATCCTTGAACCATATATAGAATCTGGGGGACTAATAATCTTGAGGGCGTTTCTTTACGTCAAAAAAGGGTATCTCAAAGGCGTCATGCAAGGCTTGAACGGCTTCATCCAGGTAAACGGCCTCAATGACACAGGAGACACTGGATATGGAGGTGCTGATGGCGATGACGTTGATACCATTGCTGGCCAGGGCGTTAAACATCGCCCCGGGGACCCGGGGTTTCTCCCTCAGGTGAGGACCGAAGACGCTCAAAACGGCCACATCGGGTACATAGGAGATCCCTCTGGCATCGATGCTATTCTTCACCGACTCCAGGATACCTAAGGCGGCGTCTAGATCCTTCTGATCTATGCAGATGGCAAAATTTCCGTAGCCCTCAATGTCCGAACCTTCCACCAAAAACTCAATGTTGACCCCATTCTGGCCCAGAACGCTCAGCAGGGTTCCTGCCACCCCCGGTCGATCAGGAACGGAGAGGACCCTCAACAAGGCCCGCCCTTCACTCTGCATTACCCCGCCGATCTTTATCTTTCCCATTATCGCAACGCCCTATCCTTACTCCCAGCGACGGCGATCTACAATCTTTTGGTGCCAGTCAGGAATAGTCCCTGGCGGT
>JAFDHG010000110.1 GCA_019308925.1 Deltaproteobacteria bacterium | reverse complement strand
AAGTGCTGCCAGCCGATAGGTCTCATAAACCTTTAGACGAAGCTAACAGGAAAGCCCAATGTGGGAAATCCACATGTTGGGTTTGACGAGGCGGGGGCTGGAAACGGGCTATTGGGTACCGCGCCAGTCCTCGACCCTACTGATGAGGGGGAGCAGGATAGGCCCTCTGGATGTACCTGCATTGGGAGGTAGCTGAACCTGTTCTCTACTCTACTCAAGTCGGGGCTGCGTGAAATCCAGCACCGAGAGCCTATTCGCCGGCTAAGAGCAAGAATCTGCTTGCAGAAAGGCTGCCAAATGGATGGACTACGTATCGTAATACAAGATTCGGGTTTGAAGTGCCTTATTCTGATTCATGGGAGGTCATCGGAGGAGATAGCTATGTTCAGTTCATTGTGGGGCATTTTTTGACGCCCGGTCAGTTCAAGGTATACATTGATCCTGCACGCGGTACCCTTAAAGGGAGTATCAAGAGGCATCTCTCCTTGTTAAAGGAGATTCACCCTGATCTGAGAGCAGGTCCAATAGTGAAGGCCGAACTTGGGGGGCTAATTGGCTACTTTGTTTTTTACACCTATAAAGACTCAATTGACAACTCAACTGTGGTAGAATCCGCCAACTGTGTGAAGAAAGGGAATCGGTATTATGCTGAATTTTATGAGAAAAGAATTCAAAGTCCACTGATTAGCTTTATTAGTCATTAGATGCCTTATTAGCCGATGCAGTTGAACCTGGCAAGAAAGTATCATGAGGAAAGTCTGAAGTAAAAAGTTATTTAAGTATCAATACTCCAGCCCCTTTCCTGGTAATACTCCCCTAAGAGATTCATCATATGGCGTTCATTGAGAGGATCGAAGGTCTTTTCACCGAACTTAAGTGGTTTTTCAAAGAACCTCCTTGGAGGAATGTCGTCTTCAGGAGCCGCTCCTTCCCTCAGGTTGAATTCCCTCTGAGCGTTTAATGCCCTCTCCGCTGCTTGCAAGATCTCCTCAGGACTTGTCTCCATTCCCGTGATGGAAGAATAAAGCTCTGTCCAGAGGCTCAAGTCTATCCTCTGATATATAGGGAACCTGCAAACGCCAAGGGCATCGAGGGCGAAGGTATAGTCTTCAGACCATTTGGTAAGGCGGGCAGGATTGAACCCGTCGGGGCCTTTTAGGACCTCTTCGAACCTGTTTTCAGGGACCTTTATCTTCTGACAGAACCTTTTTATGGAATCGGGTGATCTTGGGACTAAGGTTACGCTTACGCTTGAAGGATGAGCACCTCTTGGGTTTACTATCTGACTGAAGTTATCAGCGGAAAAGCGGGGTCTGAGGTCGAAAGTAAGTCCCAGTCCTTTCACATGCATGGCATAATATTCTGCTCCTTTTCCTATTATCTTGGGGGCTTCTATAAGACCTTCCGCCAGTATGTTCCCGAAGCCTTCCCTGTAGGCTATCTTCCTCATAATCTCACGAACAAGCTGAGGATTTCCCCATTCGAGCTTGAGACCATCCGTCTCACTCTCCTTTATGATACCCCTTTCGAAGAGTTCCGTAGCCATTGTGATAAGGTTGACGGTGGAAAAGACATCCAAGCCAAGCCTGTTAGCAAGCTCAGAACATTGGAGTATCTCTTCCCATCCCTTTATATGACATGCTCCTCCAAAAGCCTGAATGGATGAAAGAGCACAGGAGAGGGAAAAGATCTTATCCCCCACCTCAAGGAGATGCTTACATCCCACGGGACAGCCGAGACAGGCCACATCCCTCAGCTTCAAACCCTTGAACCTCTCTATATCAAAGATGGGGATGATCTTATTATGGTCTGGAGATTCTCTGAAGTTCATGGAAGGGTATAGGGCATTTCGGGCAAAGGCTTCGTGGCTTATAAGCGTTCCGTAGGTTCTCCATTCCTTAAAGTTAGGGTGTTTCACAACTTCATTATAAACCTTCCTAAGGGCTTCTTTGAACCTCTTAGGTTGGGCTACTTTTATCCCCCTGTTTCCATATATGGCGATCGCTTTGATGTGTTTTGAGCCCATAATTGCCCCCATCCCCGAGCGGGCAAATGCAGAATATTTGTTGGCAAGTACTAAGGAGTCCTTTACCAGATTTTCGCCAGCAGGACCTATGCAGGCTATTGCGTAATCATTCCCCACTTCTTGCCGGATGATGTCTGTGGCTTCATATATATCCTTTCCCCAAATGTGGGAGGCATCCTTAAATTCTACTCTATCGTTAAAAATTTTGAGGTAGGTCGGCTTTTCAGATTTCCCAAAGATTGCAATATTGTCAAAGCCAGCAAACTTTATGAATCCCAGATGACCGCTTCCAGATGTGCCAATGAACTTCTTGTGGGGTGATTTGGAGGTGATATTGCATTTGGATGAGCCAGGTATCAAGGTGCCAACAAAGGGCCCCGCTCCAATAAGAAGTACATTTCCCGGCGAAAATGGGTCTTCTCCCGGTTTTATGAGGTCGAGAGCAAGGCGGGCATTTATCCCTCCTCCCCCGATGTATTCTACAGCTATCCTCTCCTGAAGTTCCTCCACATGGGCTTTCCTCTCACTAAGGTCTATTTTGAGAATTTCGCCCGTATATCCTCCCTTCATAATTCCCTCCAAATAGATGGTAAGAGAAACGGTAAATTGTGTACGCATTGTGTACGCAAGGAGAAGCAAACTCTTTGAAAGATTATAAAGCCATGTTTTAGGTTTTGTAAAGAAAAACTTGGAAAGCAAGTTGCATCTTCGGCAAACTCGACAATTGCATAATCTGGGATAATTGCCCCATTTTTCCTAATAGAACGTGCTGTATAGATTTGATCGTTGACATACAAACCGCCTTTTGTCAGAATTGAATCCTGCAAGAAATACTGGGGACAGATGGAGGGGATATGAAAAGAGCCAACCCAGAATTTATTAAAAGAATGAACCAAATCATGAACAGTGCTCCTTATTACTCCCTGCTTTCAATGAAAATTCGGGAGGTTGGCGTAGGGTTTTCAGTTCTCGA
>JAFDHG010000109.1 GCA_019308925.1 Deltaproteobacteria bacterium | reverse complement strand
TATTTTGTTGCGTGGGGGAAAGGGGAGGAAGGCCTATCCCCTTCCGCCAATGGGTGGAAGACCTTGGCAAAAAGGCCATGGTTGTGATCGCCCTTGGGACCTGTGCGACCTTCGGCGGGATACCCTCCGGGAGGCCGAAGCCCACCGGGGCCAAGGGGGTGATGGATATCTTCAAAGAGGAGGGGATAAAGACCCCCCTTATCAACGTCCCTGGCTGTCCCCCTCACCCAGATTGGTTCGTCGGCACAGTGGCGAAGCTCCTCATAGCCGGTCTGCCCAAACCCGAGGAGCTCGATGACTGGCTCCGCCCCAAGGATTTCTATGGGACCCTCATCCATGAGAATTGTCCGAGGAGGGCATATTTCGACGAGGGGAAGTTCGCGAAAAAGTTCGGGGAGCCAGGGTGTCTGTATGAGCTCGGGTGTAAGGGTTCCATCACCTATGCGGATTGCCCCATAAGGCAATGGAACAATGGGGTCAACTGGTGCATCAACGCCGGTATGGGGTGTCAGGGATGCACCCAGCCTGAATTTCCCGATTTCTTGGGGTCTTTTTACGAGAAACTTACCGATGTAGATCTGCCCAAGATCGGTGAATATTGGAAAAAACGGGAGGGGTAAGAGAGATGGGGAAGATAGTTATAGATCCTATAACGCGGATTGAAGGACACTTAAAAGTAGAAGCAGTAGTTGATGGTGGTGAGGTGAAAGAGGCGAAGAGTTCAGCTATGCTCTTTCGGGGCTTCGAGAAGATACTGGAGGGCAGAGATCCGCGAGATGCCCAGATCATCACCCAGAGGATCTGCGGGGTCTGCAATCACTGCCACACCACGGCGGCAGCCCTGGGTTTGGATAGCGCCTTTGGGATCGCGGATAAGATACCCGACAACGCCCGCATCATGCGGAACTTGACCATGGGATTCCATCAAGTCCAGGACCATATCCTACATTTTTATCACTTGGCCGCCCTCGACTATGTAGATGTCACAAAGGTGGCGGCCTATGAAGGGAAAGACCGCACCTTGAACTCCATAAAGGCCTTTATATCCCGGGGGGAACTCTCTCCATTTGTCCCCCGCTACGAGGGGGATTATCGATTTCCCCCAGAGGTTGATCAGGAGCTTGTAGCCCACTATGTCCAGGCCTTGGAGATGAGGCGTAAGGGGCATGAGGCGGTGGCGATCTTGGGGGGGAAGCTCCCCCATGCTTGTGCGGTGACACCCGGCGGTGTCACAGAGGTTCCCACCGTGGACAAGATCGCTACACTCCTCTGGAGGGGTAAGGAGATCCTGGAATTTGTGGAGGATATCTACGTCCCCGATGTGATAAAAGTTGCGGAGATCTATGGCGATTACTTCGAGATCGGCAGGGGTTGCGGGAAGTTCCTCTCGTATGGGATATTTGACCTCGATGGGAAGGACCCCGATTATACCAAAAGGGCGAGGCTCTTTAAACAAGGAAGTACCTCAATGGATCTGCAACATCAACCCCTTGATCTCGACCAGATCAACGAGTGGGTCAAGCACTCCTGGTACGAAGAAGATACCTCAGGAGGTCATCCCTACAGTGAAGACACAAAACCAATGCCCAACAAAAAAGGGGGCTATTCTTGGGTGAAGGCCCCGAGGTACAAGGGAGGGGTCCACGAGGTCGGCCCTCTGGCCAGGATCGCTGTGGGCTATGCAGCGGGTGATCCGGCGGCAAAGGAAATGGTAGAGACCCTTTTGGGCCATTTTAGGGCATCGCCGAATGTGTTGTTCTCTGTCCTTGGAAGGCATGCGGCCCGGGCCCTCTGCACCCTCCATATAGCGAAGAACTTGGAAGGATGGATTCTTGAATTAAAGCCCGGTGAACCGGTCTTTGTGGACTACACCATTCCTGAGGAGAGCGCTGGCGTGGGGATCGTAGATGCGGCAAGAGGCGCCTTGGGACACTGGGTGGTTATTAAGAATAAGAAGATCGCCAAATATCAATGCGTCGTTCCCACTACTTGGAATGCCTCCCCCATGGACGACATGGGCAATCACGGTCCCATTGAGCAGGCCTTGATAGGAACAAAGGTGAAGGATGAAGAGAACCCCTTTGAGATCGTCCGCATTGTGAGATCTTTTGACCCATGTATCGCCTGTGCTGTTCATCTGTTGAACCATAAGGGACGGGAGTTGAGGAGGTATGTGGTAGCCTAAGACGAGGAGGGTGGCGATGTTAAGATCAGAACAAAAGCCTTTTGAGGAAATATTAGGATACCTTGAGGGTGAAGACAAGGTCTTCATCTTGGGATGCGATGGTTGTGCCCAATCAAGCCAGACCGGAGGACTACCCCAGGTATTGGCGATGAAGCAGTTGTTGGAGGGGGATGGCAAGAAGGTAACAGGCTATAGTGTGATCGATTTCCTCTGCCAGAAGGCCTTGGTTGCTTCAAGGCTTCGTCCCCTGGAGGAGCAAGTAATGGAGGCGGATTCTTTGTTGGTCTTGACCTGTGGGGTTGGGGTCCAGTCAGTGGCTGCCATGGTAAAGAAACCAGTACATCCCGGCTGTAATACCATCTCCCTTGGGGGCTTCCGGGGTGAATGGCAGGGGTCAGAGCGGTGTCTGGAGTGTGGCGATTGCCTCCTCCATTACACGGGTGGGATCTGTCCCCTGGCGGTCTGTTCGAAAGGTTTGAGAAACGGCGCCTGCGGTGGGGCCTCCAATGGGAAGTGTGAGGTCAGCCCGGAGAAGCCCTGTGGCTGGGAGCTGATTTACGCACGACTGAAGGAGATCGGGAGGCTGGATCAGCTGAAACAGTTCATTCCGCCCAAAAGCTGGAACAAGATGAGACCCAGACCGGAGATCCTTTCTACATCCCTTTGGGCCCTTGAGCAGAGGGATTAATCAAGAGAGGAGGGCAAAGGATAATGGCTCTGAAAGATGCATTGGATGGCGGGAAGTTCGCCGTTACTACAGAAGTTGGTCCCTTAAAGGGAACTGATACCACGGAGATCTTTGAGGTGGCGGAACTCCTCAATGGGAAGGTAGACGGCGTGAATGTCACCGATCAGCAAAGTGCCGTGATGAGGCTTGGTTCACTGGCAACCTGCGCTCTGCTTGTAAAAAAAGGTTTGGATCCCATTTTTCAGATGACCTGCCGCGATAGGAACAGGATC
>JAFDHG010000108.1 GCA_019308925.1 Deltaproteobacteria bacterium | reverse complement strand
CTATGAGGCAGACAAGAAGGTCTATCTCTGGGTGTTCAGAGACATCCCCCAGATCCTGGCTGAGGGGTGACGGATGCCTCCTGAAGGCGAGTTCGCCTTCAACATCCTCACAACGACCAACAGTAACTGGGATATATTTTTCTCCTGGTGGCGTGGCCTGATCAAGGGCAAGACAGAGCCTGATGAGGCGATAATGAGGAAGGTCGATGAGTTCATAAAAGGACTCAACAGCCGACGTGCAAAGATAGAGGTCCTCTTCGATTTTGTGAAGCGGGAGATACGCTATGTCTCCATAAGCTTGGGAAAGTCAGGTTATGAACCAACCCCTGCCAAGGAGGTATTCGAAAACAAGTACGGAGACTGCAAGGATAAAAGCACCCTGCTCATCAGCATGTTGAGTGCCGCAGGGATTCCGGCCCATTACGTGCTGATCCCCACCCATTACAGCGGGAAATTGATCAAGGATATCCCTTTTCCTTTTCAATTTGACCACTGCATTGTCGCTGCTGAGGGAAAGGACGGCTACCTCTTTCTTGATCCCACGGTCGAAGAGTGTCGCTTCGGCTATCTGCCGGCATGTGATCAGAATCGGGACGTTTTGATCTTCAAGGACCATGAAGTCCTATTTGCCAGGACACCCGTCGAGGAACCTCAGGCCAGCGGAAAGTTTTCCAGGCAGGCCATAAGGATAGAGCGGGATGGATCCATAGAGGTCTCTGCAACAGACACCTATGCTGGTGATTTTGAGTCTTTTCGACGTTGGTTTTATATTAACAATAGCCCGACCGAGATACGAGAGATGTTTGAAAATAGGGTAGATTGGATCTCCGCAGGGGCCAAGCTGATTGAGTACAGCCACTCTGATCCTCTGAACTTCAAAGAGCAATTTTATGAAAGACTCAAGTACTACGCCCCTGATCACTGTCAGAGGGCTCAGGACATCTTGACGTTTCGGATACCGGGTATATGGAGCATTTGTCCGGAGAGCGGCAAGAAGGAGCGCAGATACCCCTTGGATATTTGGCGCAGGGACTATCGGAATCATAAGGTAGAAATCACCGTGCCTGAGGGTTATAAGGTCTATCACCTTCCAAAACCAATAGATTTACAGTGTCCCTATTTTGAATTTCGTTCGAGTTACAGCAAAGAAGACGGGAAGGTATTTTATAAGCAAGAGTTTATACAAAAGGCCACACGGATTTCACCGGAGGAATACCCCAGTTATCGTAAATTCTGCAAGGAGATGGAGAAAACAAGCGAAAAACAGACTATTTTCTTTATTAAAAAGAGATGAACTATCCTGTTCTCCGAACTAAGGACGAAAAAGACTAATCTGAAACGAAATTTACTTTTTCCCAATAGTTTGCTATTCTGAACGAAAGTTATGGTGTTGGGGTGGACAGCAGAACTATGAGCAATGAGCTAAGAACTATGAGCTATGATGTGGTAGGAGAGGGAAGGCATAAGATTGAGGGGCAAGTAGCCTCTTTTTTGTTTGGAGATGTGATGGGAACGGGAGTTAAGAAAGAATGAGATGAAGCTGTAGGGGATATCAACTATTTTCATAGGCGGGGAGGAGTAAGATTTTGAGGGTTCGAAAAAATTGTCAAGAACAAAGGTTTGACCCCCAGGGCCCCCACACAGGGGGTATGGGCATGAAAAAAGAAGGTTGTGGGGGAAAAGAAAGGTAAACAATGCAAGGGGCCCACAAGGCCCTTTTTTGATAGGAGGAATTAAAGCGGGAGCTGGACGCTTTTATATTATGACCGGAAAGGTACTGTAAGATGACGTACCATGATCCATAAGGTGGTAGAAAAAAATGAGTGGACAAACCACGCGATTGCGTGGTATAAACACGCACTATGAATCGCTTGGCTGAACTGCTTTCATCGCGAGCGCGTGCGGAGATATTCCGGCTCCTTTTTAGTGGAACCGGCGAGGAACTGCATGTTCGGGCGATCGGGCGCCGTTCCGGCCTGAACGACAGCACCATCCGGCAGGAACTGCGTAAACTGGTCGGTCTGGATCTCGTCCGCAGCCGCAGGGACAGCAATCGTGTGTACTATCGGGCACAAACCGAAAACCCTCTGTATCCTGAGATTCGTAACCTGGTGCTCAAGACATCAGGCCTAGCTGATGTGCTGAAGTCCGCGTTGAGGGACAAGAGGATTCGCGCGGCCTTTGTGTTCGGGTCTATTGCCCGCGGAGAGGAAAAGGCCGGCAGCGATGTGGATGTGTTGGTTATCGGCGAGCTCGGATTGCGAGACCTCTCTGGATTGTTGTCCGGTATCGAAGAAAAGATAGGGCGCGAGGTTAATCCCCACGTGTTGCAGGAAGATGAGTTTCGAAAGCGTGCTGGGGAAAAGGAGCATTTTGTCACGAGCGTTATGGCATCGCCCAAAATTTTTATCATAGGATCTCAGGATGAGCTTGAAGCAATGGGCGGATAACGGCTGGCTGAATCCCCATCGAACAAGCCGCGAAGAAATCAGTAATCTTTTAAATATTGTGGAGCGCGACCTCACTGATGCCCAAGGGGATATCTCCCCAGACTGGCGTTTCGGTATTGCATACAACGCCGCATTGAAACTCTGCAGGATCCTCCTTGCCGCCGAAGGATACCGGCCATCCCATACATTGCAGCACTACCGGACACTGGCGGCCCTCCCGGAGATCTTGGGCAATGCCAGAAAGGCAGATGCGGAATATCTTGATGATTGCCGCAAGAAGCGTAACATCGTGGAATACGATTATGTAGGCGGGGCTTCAGAATCCGATGCTGATGAGTTGATTGTATTCGTCAAAGCATTTAAAGATGATGTTATCACCTGGTTACAGAAGCACCATCCTGAATTGATTTAAAGGCTTGAGAAAAAACCTATGCGTTCCGGGGAGCTTACGACGTACGCTTTCCGAAAGTGCTTGTGAACAAAGTCTAGAACAGGATTTACTTTTGCCCCATTTTTTGATATAAAAGGACAACCTCTCCCACAATTGTGGGAGAGGGGGGGGAAGGGTAGGAGAGGAAGGGAATGTAGATTTGTAGTTATGGCGAAACGCCTCTAAAGGAGGGGGATGAGGCATGAAAAAAAGGATGGTGGAGGAGTTGGAAGGTAAACAATACAAGGGCCTCAGTTCCTTTTTGTTTAGTTTCTTTATTTTTTGCAATGAGGTGTATATTGTAACGAAAAGATGAGGAGATTG
>JAFDHG010000107.1 GCA_019308925.1 Deltaproteobacteria bacterium | reverse complement strand
GGATTAAGGGTGAAAGTTTCATTCCTTCCTCTTCTGCCAAAGGGCAAAATCAACCAGGTTTTTACGACTGAGGGCATCTGCGACCCTGAGATATACACTGGTATATTTGTATTCACTGTGGCCCATATAAGCGGCCAGTACTGGGAGGGCATGTTGGGGTGATTCTCCCCGCTCTTTGATCTCTTTTAGGGTATTCACTGCAAAGGAATGTCGAAGGCTATGGGGAGTGGGCTGGCTGAAGTTCAAATTGCCGATGACTCTTCGTGGTTGATCAAGGCCGATCTCTTTAAGGGTCTTTCGGAACACGTAGCGGAGTTGTTCAGGCGTTAGAGGCCCCTTATTTCTCCCGGCCAGAAGATAGGGGTCCTGATCATGAGGCCTCAGGGATTGCCGGACAGAGAGGTAGTTTTCGATTTCTGTCATTGCAGCTTTGGGAACAGGGATCAGTCTCTGTTTCTTGAACTTGGTCTTCTCGATATACACAGTCCCATCATCCCGCCGGTAATGATCTCTCATCAACTTCAGAGGCTCTGAGATTCTCATACCGCACCGGGCAAGGAGCAACAAGGCCATGTATATGGCCAGATCCATCAGGAAGTGCTTTTCACTTCTGCGTACCTTTTTACAGACAGCCTCAAGAAACTGACCTGTCTCTGCGGGTGAAAACACAAAGGGGATAATACTGTTTTCCTTGAGAGGGGGGATATCCTGAAGAGGGTTTTCCACCACATAGTCCCGGCGCAAAAGGAACTGGAAGAAGACCCGCATGGAATAGAACACACTGTTCATGGCACGAGACTCCATCTCGATATTTGCTCTCATCTCGAGAAAGAAGAAGGGCTGAAGGGTTTTCCACTCCGCATTTGTTTGTTTTAGGTATCGATCAAAGATAAGAAGATGGGACCGTGAGACTTTTATGCTGTAACCCATGTTTTGGCGATAGGCCAAATACTCATTGAGTTGAGGGGCAAGGAAACTTTCAAAGTTTTTCATCGAAGAGGGTCTTTCTCATAAACTCATTGTTGATGTGAAGATATCTATGAGTGGACTGGATGTTTTGGTGCCCCATCATCTCTTTGACCTCATAGATGGACTGACCCAAATGGAGCAGATTCTGGGCATATGTGTGCCTGAGCCAGTAGGCCGATGAGGGAAGCCCCGCCTCTTTCATCGCCTTTGAGATGTATTGAACCACCGTAGTGGCGCTTATGGGGCGGTAGGGGAACTGGTGGGTCAGGAAAAGGTGTCTGGATGGACTCTTGGGTCTGCCTTTGTCCAGGTAGACGGCAATGGCCTTGATGGTCTGCTCCGGGATTGGAAGGGTTATAGGGTTTTGGCCTTTTCTCTCTGCAACGCTGAGTTCCCCTTCGCTGAAAGAGATATTATCCAGGGTGATTCTGCTGATCTCAACGGGCCTAAGCCCCAAAGAGTAAGCCAGGTGCATCATGGCATAGGTTCGCATATCCGTTGGGGTAGAGAGATTAAGGGAGGCAAAGAGTTTCTGCACTTGTTGAGGCCGCAAAAATTTGGGTAGTTTGGCCTGACCAAACATAGGAGGACCTATGAGAAGCGGGGCAAGGTCTTTTTTAATTATCTTCCGCTCGTGATAGAGATACTTCAAAAAACCCCGCAAGAAATAACGGTAAATCCTCCGGGTATTCTGTGAGACCTTAAAGGTTGCCATGAAGGCATCGAGATGCTTGATCTTTAGTGCTGAAGGCTCGATCTTGTGCCTTTTCAGGTATTCATGGAAAGTGGCTATCACCCTTCTTACCTGCCTGAGGTGATTAGACCCAACCTGTAGACTCTGTTCGTGGTAGACAAGGTATTGTTCATAGATGTCGGGTAAAGGGCTATGGGGTTTAGGAATCTCCATAGGCTCATCGATTCTGCCCTGGCTAAATAGATAATCGGAAAGAGCCCTTATGGCACGGGAGGCGCCCTTAAAGCCACTATAGGCTCGAAAGGCTTCAAGCGTATCGAAGGTAAACATCTCTTTCCACGCAATGTCCTTATGGATTACATAAATAAGAAAATCGATCAGGATCCGGGTGTACCGCAGGCTGCTGCGGCTGCCTCTATCATCCTCCACGGACTTGACCCACTGCATATAATCCAGGATCGCTTCCATCAACATCGGGCTGTCCTTATTCCCCACCTTGAGCCTCCCAAAGGGATTGCTGGATAAGGCCTCTAATCTGAGAGCGGTATTGTTTCCGATCCGAGATGGGAGGAAGTTTCGTTGCTAGAGCTTGTACCGGTTTGGAGGGTAAATCGAGCACCTGAAAGATAGCGCCGTCATAAGCGATCAGGTCTTTTTCTATAAGGCCGTCTTCGGCTTCCATGTAGTCATGGACAGTAAGCTTGAGTAGCGAGCAAATAGCATCATAGGAGTAATAAGACAGGCCATGGCGATCAGAGACCAGGACAAGAAAGAAATATAAAAGGAGCTCTTTTTGACTCAGCGCGGCCAAAAATCCATCCATCAGGAAACGGTGAGGGATAAAACTGAATCCACCGTTGATGCGTCTGACTCGGTTGGGCTTAAGGATCTTCTTCTCTATCATGATCGACTCCTTGCCTCTTTTATGATGCCCAGAATACATAAGAGCCTCTTTTAGAGTCGATCACATCTTGAAACCCCCACAGGGGGTAGTTTTCTGACTTTGCCTGTATTTACAGCCACTTGTCCCTTTAACACCTCTTGAAAACGTTTAAAGAGTAGTTGCCCGAAATACTCAATGATTATAATATGTTGCAAGCTGAACACTTCTTGAACAACCTCAAAGGGTAGTCCTGACTTTAAGCGGCTTTTGGGCGGGTTCGGGGGTGAGGTTTTATAGGACGAAATCGCACCATCAATTTTCTTCTGCAGGTAATTGGCCCTAAAATAATCAGGGTTGTTTTTGTTCCACTCTTTACACTTTTTTCTGTGCCACTCCCTTTTGCACTGGGGATCACCACATGTCCTTTGACGTTCTTTAAGCCGTGGGTTAGGCATAAACCAACGTCGGCAGATACGACATGGCCGCTTCTTGCATACACCTGCCTTATGCATCGTTTCCCCTCCTTTATCTCGTAATGAGAAAACGACTCTAAAGCAATTACCTTAGAGAGAATAGCGCCACAGTATGGCTGCTTCACCAAGTTGTTCCCAGTAATGACTTGAAAAATTAGAAGTGAATAAAACGAATGAAATGATAAGGATTTTTAATCCCTTTTTGAAGGGGAATTATATGGGGGGATCTATATAC
>JAFDHG010000106.1 GCA_019308925.1 Deltaproteobacteria bacterium | reverse complement strand
TTCCCCTTTCTTTTTCTTACTCTATTGTAAGAAAAATAATAACGCTTGTCAAGCCCCTCTTCGTTCTAAAAGTTGCTACCCTCTTGCCCCTGTCAGAGACTTGCTCAGCACCTTCTCATACAACCTCTGGGTCTTTGCGAGCATGCGGTCGAGGGTGAACTCCCGCAGGGCCTTTTGGATGAGCATAGGCCCTTTACCACCTATTTTTCACCCTCCGTTTCAACCTCCATCCCCTCTCGCCTCCTGCCCCGCTGGATAAACTCCAGTGCCCCACCTAGCACCTTCACCGTAATCCCCTTAACTAGTCCCATAGATGAGACATGAGCAAGGGCAGACCTCTTTTGGGCCCTAGATCTTTTTTCACCTTGAAGAGGCTAACCGTTTCACAAACTCCGCCGGGGTAACAATATTTAAGCCAGACTTCTCGCTGATGTCAGGATTGTCAAAAAAGTGTTTATCTCCAGTGATCAAATAGTTGGGTTGTGATGCTACTGCTGCAGCGAGGATCGCAGCATCCTCCGCATCTATTACCTTGGCCCAGAGTGTTACCTCTTCAAGTGGCGGATCTTTTGTGACCTCGGGAGGAGTACTTATCAGTAGCTTCCTTAGTGCCGGAAGTGCCCCAGGAAGTTTCTCCTTGATAGTGCGCACTACTTCATCCAGCACTTGTTTAGATATAACCATCATCAACCTGCCTTCCATAAACCATTCTAGGATCTTACCAGGTGCCCCCGCTGAGGAATAAAGTCCTGAGAAGATGACATTGCTATCCAGAAAGACACGCAACCTATATTTTGGTTGCATAGCGCTCCTTGAAGACCTTTTCCCTCACCTGTCGACCCGCCTCTTGGAGTTCCTCCTCAGTAATCCCAGAACGTTCAAAAGCCTCACGGATCTCTTTTAGCGCCTCCAGCGCAACCACCTTTTTAGGTCTGGCCATAAGAACATCGCCCTCCAAGATCAGTTCCAGCTTATCGCCAGGCGCAATCCTGAGCTGCTCACAGACTTCCCTTGGGAGAGTGATCTGCCTTTTCAGACGCAAAGCCACCTCTATCGCCTTTTTCTCTGCCATATCCCCTCTCCGTTATCGGAAGTAGGATGTCTTACATCCTATGTTAATTATGTCAGAAATAGCTGCACCGTGTCAACGTTTATCTTTTTCCCAAAAATAGACATTGGTCTTCCCCGGGCTTCTGTTTTGCCCCTTGGAGGGTTTTTAGAGAGGAGCTCAAGGTTTTCTACCTATGTATCACTCACATCTCCATACCTCACAGGTCTCAATAAACACCACAGACGGCCCAAAGACAATGACCTAGACGCACGTCTCCACCCATCTTCTCTATCGTTCCCTCTTCCCCTTGTAGAGCGATCGCCCTCATTCCAGCATTAACTCATATGTCCGCCTTCTTATCTCAAGATAGATCTTGTATTTATCAATGCCCGCAGCTATCTTTAAAACCATCCTCCTGCCATGTTCGATCAGCTTTCCCCCCACCTCCACCAATAACCACCTGATACTCTTGATGGTCTTGGTATGCCACCCCTCAGGCATGGCCAGCAGCTTCTGGGCAATAAAAAGGTTATAGGTCATGACCCCAATTGCAAAATGAACCGCATTGGCAGCAAACTCCCCACTGGGCATCCACTCCATCCCAAACCCAGCCTTGATCTCTTTGATGTGATTCTCTATCTGCGCCCTGCCGTTGTATCGCCATACCACTTCTTGAGCACTTTCTTCAACCATGTTGGTGGCAATACAATGGTAGTGATAGGTGTCATGGAAAAGATCCCCCTGCCGCTCCTTCCAGCGCACAACAACCAGACGAAACGCACCCCTGCCCCTGTTCGTGGTATGCACCGTCTCGGCCACCTCCCTGTCCGTTATGATCCCATCTGATGTCTCCAGAGGCCTCCACTGCCCTTCAACAATGGCCCTGATCGACTCCATCACCGAGGCATCCTTGTCCACACAAATCGCCCATCGAACCCCCTTGTCCTCCAAATACTCAATGACCTCGTTGCTGTAATATTCAGCGTCTAACAACACCTTTTCTATCTTTTTGCCCTGGGGCATCTTGCTGAAGGCCCTTTTCAATATCCGCAGCCTGCCCCCATTGTCATTGCCCTGTTTAAATTCATAGGCAATGACCACCCCGTTCTCCTTCAACGTGGCAATAACAGGTCGATACCCCTTGCATCCCAAATAAGTCATCTGCGCCTCTCGCTTTTGTGATTCGATAATGGTGGGATCAACGATCAACGTGTATCCCTTGCGATCCTCCTTGCGCAACACCTTCCTGGTGATTCCATCATTGACCCTCTCCATCCCTTCAATGCCACCCCGCTGCCCCATCCGCCTGAGCCAGTCCCCAATGGCAGATGAGGAGGGAATCCCCCTAAGCCCCATGAGCTCTCTGAGCGAATCCTCTCGTAGCCCTCTCACATCCTCAATACTCTCCCCACCCCCATATAACATCATCGAAAGAGGCTTGATATAGCTGATCGCCTTAAATCCCCTGCCTGAACCAGGCCGGGGCAGGTGCCGATCGATCAACGCCTCCACACCCATTGCTGTGAAAAATTCGGCATAAAGCGCAAGGCCACTCCTGGCAGTAATCCCTTCCTGTGTCCTTTTAAGCTTGAAAGGTAGCACCGTTTGCCGTATCATCTTACTACCCCCTTTGGTTTATTTGGTTTCACCCTTTGGGTGAGGATTATACCTCATCAAAACCATTATACCAAAAGGGGTTTTTCTGTCTTTCAAAAATCAATGTCTATTTGGGGGGTTTTTGTTTTTTACAAGTCTTTTTCGTAAAAGAAGGGAAACGCCAAATGGTGAACCTGACCCCATTACCACTTCTTCTAAAATTTAAAAATAGACATCCTGCACTTCTGTCACCTTTTTGTCCGGATGATAGTCTGGAACGATCTTTTGAAGCATCTGCAGGATAGCTCCTCGATCTCTATTGTTCACCTTGGTTAGAAAGTCCTCGATATCAGCCTTAAGCATATCCCATTTTATTGGGCTGCTGTTGACCTCAAATATCTTGGGGTGATGGGTCGTAGCAAGGCTCTCCTTCTCGGCTATCAATTTCTCATGGAGCTTTTCCCCTGGTCTCAGACCGATGAATTTGATATCGATGTCCTCGCCCAAGACCAGTCCTGAGAGGGAGATGAGGTCCTTCGCCAGGTCCAGGATCTTTATCGGCTCCCCCATATCTAGCAGATAGACCTCTCCCCCTTTGCCCATTGCCCCTGCCTGGAGGACGAGCTGGGCCGCCTCGGGGATGGTCATAAAATAGCGGGTCACCTCTGGATGGGTCACTGTCACTGGCCCGCCGCGGGCCCGCGGGCGATCTGACGGCGGAAATAGGGGATCACGCTGCCGTTGCTCTCCAACACATTACCGAAACGGACAGCCACAAATCGCGTTGTACCTTCTCCATTAAACCCCTGACATTCACTGGACATTTTGATTTTCTCCACCAAGTAACCGGTAAACATAAAAACGTGAAGACTCCTGTTGGTGGTCAGATGGATAGATGAAAAGAAGTTGAAGATCAGGTGACCCGGAATTCGCAAAAAAATCCCTGGAAAGATCACCAATTCTCCTCTTGTCGTTTATTCGTTTCCTATTCATGACAATTATGTCCACCTCGTTATTCTGGGCATACTCAATAAATTCTGTAAAAGTCTGGCTCTTCTCCCATTTAGTTGATATTATTTATGCCTAACTAATCGATATCATTATTTATTTCTGGCGAACTATTAAAACACAAATGAGATAAGGAGAGTGCATATCTAAAGATTGTATAACGCATTGATAAATATGGTAGATACAATCAGCAGTTAAACAAAATCGGTTATTTCTGCCGTGCTTTGATTTTATGACATTAAATACTTATATATATGACAATAAGTCTTTTTTTATCAACTAAATGGGAGAAGAACCAAAAGTCTTTACTTTTGGTATATTAACGATCTTCCCTTTCGCGTAAAATCCGATTCGACCATCACTTGCAAGTACTACAGGGTGTCTATGGAACAAGGCAGCGATTTTATGTCCTATCTCTTTTCGATCAAGTTTTTCCAATCGATGAGGCTGGAGTGTCTTGGGAAGTGTGAGTCCCGCTGTGAAACAAATGAGGAACATTGTAACAACGAGCACACGGTGCTGTTCCACTAATTTCGGAATATATCGTGCACAAAACCTGTGCGCCCAGGATACAGTCGTCAAAAAGCCCTGGCCTGCCCAAAAAAGAGCAAAAGGGACAATGGGAAGCAAGTACCGAACCTTCAGATACAGAAGACAGTGACCAAGGATGTACACCAGACAAATAATGGCAAGATAGAGTTCTCCTTTTAGATGCTGTTCTGTATGCCTCCTTGCCACCAGGCCGACCACAAGGAAGAAAAAGAAAGGATAGTAGATGGTTTCTGGAAGCAACGGGAGGAGCCTTCCCATGTTCCACCCCAGTTTTTTCAGCAATAACCAGGGATGACTCAGTAGGGCAATCACAGCCCCCCAAAGGCCATCATAGTCTGAGTAGCCAGTTCCCTTCATTATTGACCCGGCGCCGCCCTGTCTCACCGTCCACTCGCCAGTTAAGCCTTTAAGAAAGCAGATATAAGGAGCAATCACAATAAAGAACCCCAATGCTGCTAATAAAGAGAAAATCCATAAATTCCCTTTGTGGATCGGTTCCCTGTGTCGTAAGCAAGAAAAAACAATGGGTACAGTCACGAAAACGCCAACCCAGATAAGACCTTAAGCCCTTGTCAAGCAGCTGAGACCAAGGATGACTCCGGAAAAGAAACAATAGATATACCTCCTTTCATCCAGTCCCTTCCATAATAACCAAAGACCCGTAACGCTCAGGAAAATAAAGGTTGACTCACTGAGAACTTCTGCGGAATATCGGACCAAAAAGGGATGTATGGCAAACAGGAAAAAGGCCGATGAATACAACCCGTTGTTCAAAAATTCTTTTCCCGAGATAGTAAAGGGGGAAGAATGCGCACGTTCCCGCCAATAGGGATACCAGCTTGCCGGCGATCTCTGCATCTGTTATCACCAGTTTCATCCCAGCCAGGAGGAGTGGATAAAAGGGAGGCGTGATATAGCGTAAGGCCTCGACAAAGCTACCCTCAAGGAACGTATTGGCCATAGCAATATAGAGCACGCTATCTCGGGCAATTAAGAACGTATTAAAAAACAGGTAAACCCTTACGCCAACACACACCACGAAAAGGAGCCAGAATGCCTTTCTAGATCCCCACGGTTGAATCATTGTATGCCCCTCCATTGCTTTGATTCAAGTAAGACAAGGTGAAATCTATTGTGCCAAAATCTACCAAAAACCCCAGCAGAACACAAGGGGGAGGTAAACTTGAGAGCTATTTCTGTATTGGCTATGGTTTTGTGAAGAGTTTTTATAAATTTCATCACTTCTTTCGCGAATTTTAAAGTTCTCTCCTCTAAATCAAAACGTTTTGAATTTGAGGTATTAGTCATTGGAATTTATTTGAAATCTGGGATTTTGAATTTTCCTATTTTGCCTTATTTTAAAGACAATTTAATCCCTTTTACCCAACCATAAGATGGTGGTTTCCTTTAAAGCCCTTAATTCTGGGTCACCGCTGATCAACTTGCCATCCTTGGCAATGGCGGTAGCTACGGCAAAGGCATCAGCATAGGCAATCGTATGCTTGATCTTGAGCGAGGCAGCTTTAAGAACGAGATCATCAGTAGCTGGAACGATCTCAATGGGGCCTGTGCGAATCTCATCGATGGTCTCCTGAGCATATTGTTCTCCCTTTCTTCTTCCTATGAGGTAAAATACCTCACCGAGATTGATGATGTTGATGAGAAGCTTCGGCCGCCTCAGACCATCTATCAAGGATCTTTTTGCCCTGACCCCCGCATCTTCATCGCCCTCAGCCCACTCGAGGAGATCTCTGATCACCGCTCCTGATGGTTCACCTTGAAGCCATGCTAGCACCGCCCAGGAGTCAAGGATGATCTTCTCAGTCATCCTATGGTAGTTCTCCCCTGATTTCTCGCCGATGTTCTTCCTTTAGATCGGCTAGCAGATCAATGTCCTTATGCTTGCCGTATAGCCGGACAGCCAGTCTCTTTTTTACCGGTTTCAGGATGATCCTCTCCCCCTCCAGCGT
>JAFDHG010000105.1 GCA_019308925.1 Deltaproteobacteria bacterium | reverse complement strand
GCAAGGGTCATAGGGGTGGCTGATGTTGTCGAGGCTATGTCCTCTGAGCGCCCTCATAGAGTGGCTCCAGGTACAGATAAGGCATTAGAGGAAATCTCACGAAATAGGGGTGACCTTTATGATCCTAAGGTGGTAGATGCCTGTTTGAAGCTTTTTAACGAGAAGGGGTTAAGGCAAACTTGTATTGCCATTTTACCCCCAATTTAGTATAAAATCTTCAAAAGAATGAAGATCAAAACTACAGAATTCCTCAAAAGTTCTTATACTAAAGATGATTACCCTGCAGACCTATATCCGGAGGTGGCCTTTGCAGGGAGGTCCAACGTGGGCAAATCCTCCCTGATCAACACCTTGGTAAACCGCAAGAGCCTGGCGCGGACCAGTTCTGCCCCAGGGAAGACCCAGTCTATAAACTTTTATCTGGTAAATCGGGTCTTATATCTCGTGGATCTGCCAGGATATGGTTTTGCCAAGGTCCCCCTACAGGTGCGCAGGAAATGGCGCCCCATGGTGGAGGAGTACTTCAGAAACAGAAAAAACCTTTGTGGTGTGGTGGTCATCCTCGATGCCCGGGTCGGCCCCACCCCCTTGGACCTCTCTCTGATAGGTTGGTTGAAAGACCTCTCTCTCACTGCCGTATTCGCCATGACAAAGGTCGATAAACTCTCTAAGAACAAGTTGAGCAATGTCCTGGACCAAACGGCACAAGCCCTCACCATCAATCCGGAGCAGATCATCCCCTTCTCCGCCTTAACAGGGGAAGGGAAAAAGAGGTTATGGCAGAAGATCTTAAACCTCATCGGCCCATCGGATAGTTGACATAAAGATGGAAATTGTAATACCCTGCACAAGGTAAGTATTGGAGACCGTTCAATTACAAGAGAGGTTACGTCAGGGGCTATGCCCCTGAAATCCCAATATAATGGGTAAAGGGAGGTGATGACAGCAGAATACATGGAAAAGAAGATTGCGGTAAAAACTTTTTCTGAAATTTCATAACTAGTTAATTTTAAAATCAAAAGAGGCTGTTGAACAGCTTCTAATAAAGAAGGGGGGGAAGAACTTGTTTAAGATATTGGATAAAAGGGAAATGGCGGACAACACCGTCTGCCACTTTAAGATCGAGGCACCCCTAATCGCCAAAAAGGCCAAACCCGGGCAGTTTGTGGTGCTCAGGCCCAACGAGACCGGTGAGAGGATACCGTTGACCATGGCGAGTACTGACCAGGAGAGGGGGACCATTGACATCATCTTTCAGGTAGTGGGAAAGACCACGGCCCTGTTGCGCACCTTTAATAAAGGGGATTACATTCTGGACATAATCGGCCCTTTGGGCAGACCAACCCATTTGGAAAAGCTGGGGACGGTCATCTGCGTCGGGGGTGGGACAGGAATAGCTGTACTGTACCCTATTACCAAGGCCTTAAAGGAGACAGGTAATCATGTCATCTCCATCATCGGGGCCAGGACCAAAGACCTCCTCATCCTGGAGGAAGAGATGAGGAATGCGAGCGATGAGCTCTTCATCACCACTGATGACGGCTCCTATGGGAGACACGGCTTTGTCACCGATGCCCTAAAGGATTTGATCGAGGAGAGAAAAGACGTCAAGCTGGTGGTCGGTATTGGGCCGGTCCTCATGATGAAGTTCGTCTGCAAGACCACTGAGCCCTATGGGGTAAAGACCATGGTAAGCCTCAACGCCATTATGGTGGATGCCACGGGGATGTGCGGTGCCTGCCGGGTCACGGTAGGGGGGAAGACGCGATTCTGCTGCGTGGACGGCCCAGAATTCGACGGGCACCAGGTCGACTTCGATGAGTTGATGAAGCGCCAAGCCGCCTATCTAAAGCAAGAGCGGCAATCTTATGATCTATTTTTGGAAGAACATGGGCAATAGAGGGGGGAAGAAAATGGCCAAAAAAGAAAAGAGGGAAAAGATACCCAGACAACCGATGCCTGAGCAAGATCCCAAGGAGAGGAGCAAGAACTTTAACGAGGTCCCCTACGGATATACCCCTGAATTGGCCCAGCGCGAGGCAAAGCGTTGTCTACAGTGTAAGAAGCCCAAGTGTATCGAGGGGTGTCCTGTAGGGGTGAAGATCCCTGAGTTTATCAATCTGGTCGCCGAGGGGGACTTTCTTGGTGCTGCCAAAAAGGTGAAAGAGGACAACAGCCTGCCTGCAATCTGTGGCAGGGTCTGCCCTCAGGAGACCCAGTGTGAGGCCCTATGCGTCCTGGGCAAGAAGGAGGAGCCTGTGGCCATAGGGAGGCTGGAGCGGTTTGTGGCCGATTATGAAAGGGCCCAAGGAATTGTGGAGCTACCCGAGATCCCCCCATCCACAGGAAAGAGGGTGGCCGCGGTGGGCTCAGGACCAGCAGGTCTTACCCTGGCCGGTGACCTCGTCAAATGGGGGCACCAGGTGACCATCTTTGAGGCCCTCCATAAGCCAGGAGGGGTCTTGGTCTATGGCATCCCTGAGTTCAGGCTCCCCAAGGCCATCGTGGAGGCTGAGGTTGACTATCTCAAGAGGATGGGGGTGGAGATCAAATACAACTATGTCATCGGGAAGATCCTCACTGTGGACGAACTCTTTGAGATGGGATATGATGCCGTCTTTCTCGGGGTGGGGGCAGGACTGCCTGTCTTCATGAACATCCCCGGGGAGAACCTCTGCGGGATCTATTCGGCCAATGAGTATCTGACCCGGTCCAATCTCATGAAGGCCTATCTCTTTCCGGAATATGACACCCCCATTGCCAAGGGGAGGAATGTGGCGGTGATCGGGGGTGGGAATGTAGCCATGGACTCCGCGCGCACCGCCTTGAGGCTGGGGGCTGACAATGTCTATATCGTCTATCGACGCTCTAAGACAGAACTGCCGGCCAGGGCCGAGGAGGTCCACCACGCCGAGGAGGAGGGGGTTCAGTTTAAGTTCCTGACCAACCCCGTACGCTTTATCGGAAATGAGGATGGCTGGGTGGTGGGCATGGAGTGTATCCAGATGGAGCTTGGAGAGCCCGATGACTCTGGCCGCAGGAGGCCGGTGCCCATAGAGGGTTCCAACTTCACCATGGATATGGACCTAGTGGTCATTGCCGTCGGCACCGGGGCCAATCCCGTGATCACCTCTACCATCCCCAACCTGGAATTGAACAAATGGGGGTATATTGTGGCTGACCCCGAGACAGGCAAGACATCACGAGAGGGCATCTATGCTGGCGGCGATATAGTGACCGGCTCGGCCACGGTGATCCTGGCCATGGGGGCAGGGAGAAACTCATCCAAGGCTATCCATGAATATCTGATGAGCAAGGGATAAGAAAAGAACGGGGGGTCTTTGACCCCCTTCTTTTTTCCACTACCTCCCCTTTTATTACAGCGCCCTTGAAGTCTTTCGCCTGAATGGTGAGGGTTGTGGCATCCTGGGAGAGATAGTACTGAACTAGGACCGACTCCCCAGCCTCAGGATCAAATTCCGAAGGAAATGGTCTTCAGGAATGTATGGGGTCAACACTTTAGTTTATATTTTCTACCATCTCTCTGGCCCATTGAAAAACATATCCCAAGCCATCTGAGGAGGGTTGAGGGGCCCAAATTTGCTCTTACCATATAGTTTTTGGTTTAACAATAAACTTTGACCCCATGCCATGAAAAATTCAATAAAACTTGAGTGGGCCTTGAAGG
>JAFDHG010000104.1:3743-4752 GCA_019308925.1 Deltaproteobacteria bacterium | reverse complement strand
CCTCGCACCCTTTAAGGAGAACCTCCCGATGTTCCCTGCTCTCCTGGGCCCTCAGGGGGTTGTAGCAGGCAATGTAACGTCCCCCTGCTGATGGAGGCAGCTCAAATACCAATAGATTATCCTTGAGCTTGATAAACTCATCCCTTTCAGGGAGCAGGCTGATCAGCCCTTTGGCCTCCTTAGAGTCTCTGAGCCTTATGCTTACAATATACTCATAGCCTGCAGAGTTAAGCTCTTTGAGGTTCTTAGAGCTAACCATACCTTTGTCCCCTACAAAGATACAGCGCTTTATCTTAAAGGTACCTCGCATCTGATCCACTATCTGGGGCAGGGTAACAGAATCCTTAAGATTCCCATCAAAGACCATATGAGAGATAGGGATTCCATCCCTATTCACCAAAAGCCCGATCTCTATCTGGGGGCGATCAGGCCTCTTGTCCCTGGAATAACCCCTCTTGGCCTGAGAAGAACCCTCCCCCTCAAAGTAAGTAGAGGTAAGGTCATAGAAGATCAGGGAGAAGTCGAGGTTAAAAAGGCTGATAAGCCTATTGTAAAGGTATCTCTCCAGAGGGGATTTTACCCCGACCAGTTGGCTCAGAGAACGGTAGTAATGGTGCAACGGTATCTCTTTAGGGATACCCTCTATATACTCCCCTTTGACCCACTGAGAAGTAGCCAATTCACTCTGAGGGTCTATCAGGCGGTTAAAGACCATGGTCTTTATGGGGGCTACAAAACTAGGATTGGCAACAAGCCCCTCCAAGGTCTCACTCAGCCCTAAATGATCCCAAAGCACCCCAAAGGCAAAAGGTTGCCCAAAGTTTAAGACCCCTCTATGCTCTATATCCTCCAACGAAGGGGGTAACTCTATCTCCATGACCTGCGAGAGCTTATATATCAAATCCCTCACCCTCTCCTTAGGCCAGTGGTTGATATTGCCGAAATTGACCAGGGTCTTTTGTACCACCTTGCCATCCTGCCAGAGATTCTCCACTAACTTTAGATAGGT
>JAFDHG010000104.1:0-3712 GCA_019308925.1 Deltaproteobacteria bacterium | reverse complement strand
CCACTAACTTTAGATAGGTATAGACTTTCCCACCCTTCTTTTGTATAAGTTTACGGATAAACATGGTATCCTCCTATAATTAAAATCTACACTAATATAATTATAGGAGAATAACTATATAAAATCAAGAAAAAAGATGTATTTATCTCAAAAAGTTACACTATGTATTTTAACAGTCTTTCTGCCCGCAAGGTATTGATTTTATTGGATCGAGGGTGCTAAAATATTGCCTTTCGTGTCAAACTTGGGTTATAAGCCTGTAGATGGCGAGATAATCGTGATTACAACGATAGCAAAAGGAGAATAAAAAAATGAGGATAGAATATGATAGAGAAGTTGATGTCCTTTATATCCGTCTACAAGAAAAATATGTAGCTCGAACGGTGGAAATAGAGGAAGGATTGAACCTTGACCTAGATGAAAATGGAAAGCTGATTGGGTTAGAGGTATTAGACGCTACAGAAAGGTACTCTTTGGCTGATATTTTCAATATTTCCACTGAGAATCTGGTTCTCGAAGAAAAACTGATAAAGAAAGCAGGCCATGGATTGTAGGTGGAAGGTCGGGATTAAAGAGCAGGCCATATGGGGTACCCGGGTGCTGGTCCTGGGGTATTATGGAAAGGATAAGAAGTGGGGCAAAGGGAGACTCAATGTAAAACGGTCACTGTTAAAGATGCGACCCCAATTGCCCCTCCTGGGAGAAGCGAGAATGAGCAATGAGAAAAGAGAGATAATCGTTAGAGCCATCGAAAAAATAAAGAAATACTACAAACCTCAGAAAATTATACTCTTCGGCTCTTTTGCATGGGCCAAGCCAACGAAGGATAGTGATGTAGATTTACTCATCGTAAAAAAGACAAAATTAAAACACAGAGAGAGATCTTTGACTGTGAGAAGGATGATTAGTGAGGAAAATGCCCTTATTGGTATTGATATTTTAGTTTATACCCCAGAGGAGATTGCGGAAAGGCTGAGAATCGGTGACAGTTTTATCTCTAAGATATTCAAAAAGGGTGAAGTACTCTATGGTTAACCAAGAGGTCAAGGAATGGTTTTCGAAAGCCGAGAAGGATTTGGATGAAGCGAAATTTCTTTTCGAAAACAGAAGACCTCTTGAAGATGTAGCGTATTTTGTTCATCAATCAATTGAAAAATATCTTAAGGGATTTCTCATTTCTAATGGCTGGGAACTGGAGAAGATACACGATTTGGTTAGACTGATTAGAGAAGCATGTCGATTTGATAAATCTTTTGAGCAGTTTATCCCTGCAATGGAGAAGATCACAGACTTTTATATTGAGAGTAGGTATCCAGTTGGCTATGAGGTGGAGTACACCCTTGAAGAATTAGAAGGAGCCATAAAAACTGCCGATTCCATAGAGGAATTGATAAGAATGAAATTGGAGGACTTATCTGTTTGACGGACGTCAAAACGGTACCTTGAGCTACTGCGATAATGAGGGGCTTCTAGTGCCGCCGAGAGTTCAAAGGGGCAACAAGGGGGTTGACAAGTGGGCAAAGGCCCTTTAGAATTCAATTTATGAATTCAATCTCTGAATAATAGAGTGTCCAGGGCATGGTACCCCAAGACGCTCCTTTTCCTTCTCTCCCAACCCAGGTCCTCCGGGGGGGGAGGGGTCTGGGTCATCCTCTCAGGCCTGGTACGTTAGGCACCTTTGGGCTTAAACAGCAGGCGGGATGGAATGGCGCTCTGATGAAGGGTTGTCCATATTAAAGATGCGACCCATTTGACGACTATGTTGATGAAAAGACTTTGGGAGGTGTGAAGTCATGCAAAAGGCCAAGATTGTAGTTGACCCAAATGTGCACCTTGGCAAACCGTGCATAGCTGGCACAAGAATAAAAGTCCAAGATGTATTGGAGCTGGTTCAAGAAGGGACTCTGTTTAGTGAGATTGTTGAGAAGTATTATCCAAATTTGAGCATTGAGGATGTCAAGGCTTGCGTCAAATATGCGTTGGACATCATAAGTTCAGAAGAAGTTTACATAACTAAAGCCGGCTAATAAGGACACGATGTAGTTCGCATTAAACAACTTGGTCTTGAGCGGGCTACTGATTCATCTTTATTAGAAAAGGCAAAAGAAATGGAGCGGATATTTATGACCCGGAATAAGGACTTTGGGGCCCTCGTGTTTTTGGAAAAGGAGTCTGTAGGCCTCATTCTTTTAAAGGGAAGTCCCTCGCATATTGGGCTGATCCATGATGAGTTGGCCACTGTTTTAGAAAAGTATAGAGAAGATGAACTAAAGGGGTGCTTTTGTGTTGTAGAACCTGGGAGGTATAGAGTGAGAAGGCTGAATAAGTGATGCTAAAGAAAGTTTAAAGCCCTTTCTCCATGTCCAAGGTAAGGAGGTCCTCGAACGGAACAAACCCTGAGGGGATAATTTTTATGCAGAGCGCAACCGAGGGAAGGAAGGTAAAGGAGCGGCAAAGTTGTCAATATTAAAGATGCGACCCCTTCTATTATTCTTCACTGAGAATCTGGTTCTCGAAGAAAAACTGATAAAGAAAGCAGGCCATATGGGGTACCCAGGTGCTGGTCCTGGGGTATTATGGAAAGGATAAGAAGTGGGGCAAAGGGAGACTCAATGTAAAACGGTCAATGTTAAAGATGCGACCTCGAAATTACTGACAACCACGAAACTACTGATTATTTTGCAATGAAGATAATCTTAGCAGCAGGGGCACGTCCCAACTTTATGAAGGTGGCCCCGCTGGTGCGGGCGATAGAAGAATACAATGCTTCTGTCCCGTCAGAAGGGGGAAGGATAGACTATCTTTTGGTTCATACCGGGCAACACTATGACTTCAACATGTCCGACTCCTTTTTTAAGGATCTCAAACTCCCTCAACCCCATATCTATCTGGGGGTGGGTTCGGGCACCCATGCAGAACAGACCGGAAAGGTGATGATGGAGTTCGAGAAAGTCCTCTTGCAGGAAGGTCCCGATTTGGTGGTAGTCGTAGGGGATGTGAACTCCACCCTCGCCTGCACTTTGGTTTCGGTAAAATTGAATATCCCTGTGGCTCATGTCGAGGCAGGTCTGCGCTCCTTTGATCGGAGTATGCCCGAAGAGATCAATCGCCTGGTCACTGACGCCCTCTCCACCTATCTTTTTACCCCTTCCCCCGATGCAGATGAGAATCTTTTAAAGGAGGGAGTCCCTGCAGGAAGGATATATCAAGTAGGGGATATTATGGTTGATAGCCTCCTCTTTCACTTGGATGAGGCGAAAAAATCAGATATCCTTGCTCGATTAGGTCTTTTAAAAGGATCATCCCCTTCCCCCAATTCTGTCGTCCCTTATGCCCTCCTTACCCTTCATCGTCCGAGCAATGTGGACAACCGGCAATCCCTGCAGAAGATCTTGTCGGCCTTAGAATTAATTGCCCCAAAGATACCCATCATATTTCCCATACACCCCCGTACACAAAAACAGCTTGGCCTCTTTAATCTGCAAGATAAAATCCTCTTCCATGATATCGACCAAGTAGCTGAGTTATCATCCCCTGGCATCCATGGTTTTGACCCTTTGGGATATTTGGATTTTTTGAGCTTGATGATCTCGGCACGATTTGTCCTCACCGACTCAGGGGGGATCCAAGAAGAGACCACTGTATTAGGGGTTCCCTGTTTGACCCTTCGGGATACAACCGAGCGCCCCATTACTATCAGCGAAGGGACCAA
>JAFDHG010000103.1 GCA_019308925.1 Deltaproteobacteria bacterium | reverse complement strand
GCCACCCTGGGCGTAAGCTTCTTGAATAATGCGACCGATTGCCTGTTCCATGATTTGCGACATGGGAACTATTGACAGGGATCAGGAAATACCCCAAATCCAGGGATGAGAAAGTAAGCTAGCTTAACGGACAATAAATAACCCACCTATATTTTCTTCCCTCCCTTTTAACTAACCTAAGAAACATTTACTTTGGATATGGTTCATATTCTTCCACTTTAACAGGGCAAATCGGTTTATGGTTTCCGTTGGAGGGAAACCATGAACCAAAAGATCCGATGTGCAAATCCCCAATGTAGGCGTCTTTTTAATCCAAACCCTCGCGTAAAGAACCATCGATACTGTGACAAGAAGGATTGTCAGCGTGCCAGGAAAAGACAGTGGCAGCGTCAAAAGATGAAAGATGATCCAGACTACCGAGATGATCATCGAGACGCCCAGCAAAGTTGGATAGAGGACAACCGAGATTACTGGCGACGATATAGGAGC
This sequence comes from Deltaproteobacteria bacterium, assembly GCA_019308925.1. NCBI lineage: Bacteria > Pseudomonadati > Myxococcota > Myxococcia > Deltaproteobacteria bacterium. Next base: position 3,263 of record JAFDHG010000103.1, on the reverse strand, counting down.
CAACATCCCGAGTATGTGGAACGTAACCGCCTTTTACAAAAAGAGCGGGACAGGAAACGCCGCACTGGAGATCTTGCAAAGATGGACGCGTCAGGGCAAATTTCTCTTGTAAAACCAGGAACTTACTATCTAATTCCTGCCAAAGGAGATCTTGCAAAGATGGACACGTTATCCCAGAAATATTTCCTGATTCCAAGCTCTTATACATTTCTTGCAAAGAAGGACTCGATAGACTTTTCCACTTTTCTCTCTTAAGTTGAGGGATAAAGGAGGTTAGCCATGATTGAGAAAACCCCACTTTGTCCTCAAAGGGTCCGTAAGATCACCGGCTCCTTTGCATTTATCGAACATCGCTTCCTAAGAGATGGCTTTCTTGAGGGCCTCACTCATCATGAACTGGTGCTTTACCTGTTTTTGGTACTTGTGGCCGACCGAAACGGGCTTTCCTACTACAGCTACGATAAAATCTGTACCCTCTTGCGGTTTTCTATTGATGAGTATCTTTTTGCCCGAAATCAATTGATCCAGAAAGACCTGATCGCTTTTGATGGGCATCTGTACCAGGTGCTCTCTGTGCCGGATAAGCCTGTCATTCAGATATCAAAACCTCTTAAAGGAGAAGAGGAGATGGCTCAAAGGGATCCGGCTACTGTCCACCAAATTATCCATGATGCAATAGGAGAAGACCATGATTGAGCAGAGAACTATCTTCGAAATCCATCGTCTCACTAATGAAGGATTCTCCATTCGAAAGATCGCCAGACACCTCAACCTTCACCGGAAAACTGTGGCTAGATACCTCAATGACCCAAATCCCAAAAGGCCCGTGATCAAGAGGTCCAGCAAGCTTGATCCCTTCAAGGAGGAGATCTCAAAAATGATGGAGATCGATCCCAAAGCCTCAGCTGTGGTCATCCTTCAGCGCATCGCCTCTCTGGGATTCGATGGGGAAGTTACCATCTTAAGAGATTATCTTAGGAAGACTCGGGGTAGATCGAAAAGGAGAGAGCCCTTTATTCGCTTTGAATCCCTACCCGGTCAGCAATGCCAGATCGATTGGGGCCACTTCGGCTCCCTCACCTATGGCAACACCACGCGTAAGCTCTCCTGCATGGCAGTGATTGAGTGCTACAGCCGAATGCTCTATCTTGAGTTCACTCACTCACAAAGGCAGGAAACACTGCACCGTTGCCTGCTCAATGCCTTTTGCTACTTTAAAGGAACCCCAAAGGAGCTGGTTCATGATAATATGCTCACCGCGGTCATAGAACGTGAGGGGCCTCTGATCCGATTCAATGATGCCTTCCTGGAGTTCCTGCTGCCCTTTAAGATTGTCCCGGTAGCCTGCAACGTGGCTCAACCCCATGAGAAGGGCAAGGTGGAAAAGGGGGCCATCCACTACATCCGGTACAACTTCTGGCCCCTGAGATCATTCCGGGATCTCAAGGACCTTCAGGTTCAGGCCAACCACTGGAGAGACCATGTCGCTAATGTCAGGGTGCATAGCACCACAGGGGAGAGGCCCATTGATCGCTTTAAAGCAGAGTGCATGAGGCCATTGCCTGAGCTTCTGCCTGATTGCCGAGATACGGCCATCTGTAAAGTGTACCCCGATTTCTCCATCCGCTTTGATGGCAACTCCTATACCGTGCCTCCCTGGGCCATCGATAAAGGGGTGGTCGCCAAGGCTGATCACCATACCCTCACCATCTACTTCAAAGATAAGCCCATTGCCACCCATCACCGATCCTGGGAGAGAAGAAAGCGCATCGAACTGCCTTCACACCGGGAAGCTGCCAGAAAGGAGCAGCGAAGGATCTGGCGTTCACAGGAGGTAGCGGCCTTCATCAGTCTGGGAGAGGCAGCTAAAACCTATCTCGAACACCTTACCGCTACAAATCAACCCATCAAAAAGAACCTCAAAAAACTCCTCAACCTTAAAGCTGAGTATGGCCCCTATGCCCTGATTGAGGCCATCAAAAAAGCTACCTTACACAACGCCTATGGTGCCCATTATATTGAAAATATCCTCTATCAGGAGATGACCCCAAAAAGACATCATCCCCCAGTCAAGGTCAAACAGGAAAACCTCAACCGTATCCGGCTCGAAGAACCCTCCTTAGCCCAATACGATGCATTGGTCATCAAAAGGAGGAAAAACTCATGACAGATGTAGAGCATATCAAAGAGAAACTCATAAACCTTCGCCTTAAAGTCATGGCCCAACACCTTGAAGCCACCCTTAAGGAGGCCAACGATAGGAATCAGGACTGTCTTTTTGTCCTCAATCGGCTTGCAGAGTCAGAGGCAGAACATCGGTGGCACAATGCCACTAAGCTCAGATTCCAACAGTCCAGGCTCAATGAAAAGATCACTATCGATCAGTTTGACTTCCACCACCATAGCTCAAGAAGGAATCAGAAAACTCAAATCCTAAACCTCCTTAACCTGGAGTTTGTCAAAGAGCACAGAGATGTGATTGTGATCGGTAACCCCGGTACCGGTAAGAGCTTCCTTGCGAAATGCATCGCCTATGCCGCCTGTAATGCCAATATCAAGGCCCTTTTTACCACCGCCATTGATATGATCAACCATCTCATCGCCGCTGAGGCAGACCGCTCGCTTTTGAAAAAGCTCCACTACTATCAATCACCGGCCCTCCTAGTCTGTGATGAGCTCGGGTATCTTTCCCTGGGCCAGCAGGGTTCACACCTCTTCTTCCAGGTCATCAGTGCACGGCACCAGGTAAAGTCAACGCTGTTGACTACCAACCTGCCTTTTGCTGAGTGGGGAGAGGTGTTCGACTCAACCACTGTGGCCACAGCGATCGCTGACCGGCTCGTTTACAACTCGGAGGTCCTTATCTTTGGAGGGGAAAGTTATCGAAGAAAGCACAAATAAAAAACAGGGTTAATCGATCTCGAAAAATAGCGTATAGTAATAAGTCCTTGATGGCATGATACTCTTTTCAATAAGAGCAGCAGGGTTGAGGTCTGCCTGGACTTCTTAATGGTCCAATTTTAAACCCCTGGATTTGGGGTATTTCCTGATCCCTGTCAATACAATAAACAAAGGGTAGCCTATCATTCGCGGCGGATTGACATTTATCTCGAGCATGAACCTTGGGATACTTCTACCGTGTCCTGAATGTGACAGATAGTCACCTGCGTATGATCACATGGAGGAAAGGCAGTGGCAGCATTTAAATACCTGTCACGTAGCTACCTACCTACACACCCGCCTTCCTCGTATCAAATACAAAG
>JAFDHG010000102.1 GCA_019308925.1 Deltaproteobacteria bacterium | reverse complement strand
CTTCAGGGGGCTTTGCCCCCTGAAACCCCTAGAGAAAAAAAGGGGTCTAGGGTTCAAGGGCCCAAGTGGTTTTTCTTTTGCTAAAATCCCAGACCCCTCGAATCCTAGAATCCTTGACTCCTGTATCTCACATAGTTGGGGGTGAGGGCAAACCCTCATAAGGGTTTGGTAGGTAAATGCTAAAGATACTTCCCTTTCCTAAGGTGCTCTCCACGGTGACCCTTCCTTCATGGGCCTGGACGATGTGTTTGACAATGGCAAGCCCCAGTCCTGTGCCACCGAGTTCTCGGCTCCTCGCCTTGTCCACCCTATAGAAACGTTCGAAGAGCCGTGGAAGGTGTTCAGGGGCTATGCCACATCCATGATCACTGACCTTTATGGCAACTTCGCCTTCATCTTTGATAACCTCGACCTCTACTGCGCCTCCTGGTTCGCTGTGCTTGATAGCGTTATCGAGGAGATTGCCCACTGTCTGTTCAAGGAGGCGTGAGTTGGCTTTGACCATGACCTCATCACTACAGTTCAAGGTTACCTCTATGTTGCGTTCCTGGGCCCTTGTCTCATGATCGAGGATGGCAGCCTCAAGGACCTTTCTTAAATTTTCCTCTGCAAGTTGGATCTCTCCTCTTTCGGCCTCTTGTTCTATCCTAGAAAGACTCAGGAGATCCTCAATGATTGCATTTAAACGGCCTGACTGTTTGGAGACGATCTCCAGGAATTTTCGGGCATTTTCCCTGTCGTCGATGGCCCCTTCCCGTAAGGTCTCCACAAACCCTTTTATGGAGGTGATAGGTGTCTTTAGTTCATGGGATACATTGGCCACAAACTCCCGTCTAATATCCTCAAGGTGACGCAGTCTCGTAATATCGCTTAGGACAACAAGGGCACCGATCTTCCCTCCATCGCTATCGCTTAGTACAGTACCACTGACCTGGAGGAATTTGCTTTCAGTACCATGGAGGACGATCTCTTCTTCCATCGGCCCCTGCCCTGTAAGGACCTTACCGAGGAAGCGTTGGAGATCGGCGTTTCTGATCATCTCCTGTATGGTACGACCCTTTGCTGTGGAGATATCGATCCCCAGAAGTAAACCAGCGGATTGATTCAATGTGAGAATTCGCTCCTCAGTGTCAATGGCCACTACCCCTTCCCTCATTGCTGATAGAATGGCCTCCAGTTCGTTACGCTGTTCTGTAGTCACCTGGATCTTCTCACCAAGTTGTTGGGCCATCTGATTCAGCGCTTCAGCGAGACCTCCGAGTTCCTCGGAATCAGGGACCAAGAGCCTATGGGTAAGGTCGCCTTCGGCAAAGCGTTTTGCACCTCTCTTCATCTCTTCTAATGGGTGGCTGATACGCCTGGAGATATAGAGACTTACCGCCGCAGCCAAAATGATCATAAGCACCCCGCCCAGGGCGACCTCTTGATAGATGGTGCCCAAGGCCTTATTGATCTCGGTAACGGGTATGGATGTCCTTACCACGCCAGCGACCCTTCCCTCTCTTATCACGGGTATGGCTACATACATCATCTCTTTTTGCAGGGTATGGCTATAACGGGTGGAGACCCCTGTTTGCCAAGCAAGGGCCTTTTTGATCTCTGGGCGATGAGCGTGATTGTCCATCCTTCTTGGGTCCTCTTCAGTGTCACCCAATACCTCGCCAGAGGGGAGGATTAAGGTTATGCGGGTCGAAGCAGCCCTGCCGAGCGTTTTACACAGTGGATCGAGCAACGCACTATGTTCGATGGAAAAGCTAGGTGCAACCTGGCTCTCTATGAGATGCGCCCTGGCCTCAAGGTCTTTAGCGGTCTTTTGGAGGTAAAACTTCTTCATAGTCGTAGAGGCGTAGATCCCCACCGTAACAATGGACAGTAAAATAATCACCAGATAGGCGGGATAGAGTTTCCAGATGAGCCTTTTTCTGCGCATAATGATCACTCCTTGAAGCGGTAACCCACCCCCCACACGGTCTCGATATAATCACCATAAGGACCGAGCTTTCGGCGCAAAGATGCCATATGAAAGTCCACTGAACGGTCGGTCACCGCAACGTCTTCCCCCCGGGCAGCATCTACTATCTGATAACGGGTGAAGACCCACCCAGGTCGCCTGGCCATAAAATGGAGGACGCGAAATTCGGTAGAGGTGAGCTTTATAGGCTTCCCCTTTATCAACACCTCGTAACGACCTGGGTGGATCATCAAATCGCCGATCCTTATGACATCTGTTTCACCTATGGGCTCGCCCTTCCTTCTACGGAGGACAGCCTTCACCCTCGCCAGGAGCACCTTGGGGCTAAATGGCTTGGTAATATAGTCGTCGGCCCCAAGCTCCAAGCCGATGACAATATCGGTCTCTTCCCCTTTGGCCGTTAACATCACAATGGGGATATGAGCAGTTCGGGTATCGTTTTTTAATTGTTTGCAGACATCCAATCCATCGACGCCTGGCAACATCAGATCCAATATGATGAGATCAGGCACCCCTGTGCGAACCTGTTTAAGCGCCTCTTCCCCCGAAGTAACAGAGGTTACCTGATATCCCTCCTGGGCGAGGTTGTACCTTACCAGCTCTAGGATATCCTCCTCGTCATCAACTACGAGGATTTTTTCACCAGACATTGTTGTTTCCACCTTTGAATATATTTGATGTTATTCTAGCAGATAGTCTGGGTTTTGCAAATTTTCCTTGGCCCTGAGGTTTAAAGAAGATATAATCTGAAAAACTGCACATTAAAGAGAAGGAGAAAGTTCCATGATCATCAAGATCAATCCGGTAAATCCTCAGCGCAGACTCATCCGCAAGGTAACAGACGCCCTAAAGGAGGGAAGGGTTATTGCCTATCCTACTGATACCATTTATGGCCTGGGCTGCGATCTTTACCAGAAGGAGGCCATAAAACGTATTCGCCAATTAAAGCGGCACAGCAAAAACAAACGTCTAAGTATTATCTGCGCAGACCTAAAGGATATCAGCAACTACGCCCATGTCCCTGATTACGCCTATAGGATCATGAGAACGCTCATCCCAGGTCCCTACACCTTTATCCTGGGGGCCACCAAACTGGTCCCCAAGATCATGCTCACCAACCAGAAGACTGTGGGAATCAGGGTCCCTGATAACAAGATCTCCCTCGCCCTGGTTAGGGAGCTGGGGCATCCCATCATCACCACCAGCGTCACGAAACCTGATGAAAGCCTCTATAGTGATCCTGAAGATATTGCTCATATGTTCGGTAAGGCTCTAGATCTGGTAATCGATGGTGGGACCATTGTGGCAGAACACTCCAGTATCATCGACTTTATTGGTGACTATCCTCGGGTATTGCGGGTGGGAAAAGGGGAAGTAAGCTTCATCCCAGAAAGGGCATAAAGGAGTATAGTTAGGGTCTTAACAAATATCTTCTCACCCTGTCCAGGGCCACCTCAGAGGCCATCAGTTTTATCTGATGGCGATCGCCGAAGAAGTCGTATTTTTTTATCTCTATTATATCTTCTGCGGCTAGGGCAATGAAGACCCTCCCGACAGGGGTGTTGGGAGTGCCCCCTGTGGGGCCGGCAATACCTGTAATGGCCACACCTAAGGTGGTCCTGCTCTGCTCCCTTACCCCCTTGACCATGAACTCGGCTGTCTCCCTGCTCACTGGACCAAATTTTTCTAATATGGAGCGCGGCACACCCAAGAGGTCCTCCTTCGCCTGGTTGGTATAGACCACCAGCCCCCGAAGGAAGTACTCGGAGCTGCCTGGGATCTCGGTGACGCGGTGGGCGATAAGGCCTCCTGTACACGACTCAGCCACTGAAATGGTCATCCCCTTCTCCTTAAGTAGCCTCCCC
>JAFDHG010000101.1 GCA_019308925.1 Deltaproteobacteria bacterium | reverse complement strand
GGGATCATGATAGGTAGCTTTATAGCTCAACACTTTCTTTAAAGGAGTATCCCCCTTTTGAAGGATCTTATCGAGTAATTCCGTATAGTGCAGTATAGGATGATCGAGGGCTGGGTAGTCAACTTTCAAGGCATTCATGGAATGCGGGTCTGTTGTCACTATCTTATTAAATTGGCATCCTCCCAATATCTTGCTGTTATGTTCAACAAGCTCTTCAAACAGGCCTTCCTCTCCTATGCGCCGCACGTCATTGCCAGAATTTCTTTCACTATCGTACAGAATACCAAAATCTATCCCTAACATCGCCAATACGTGAGCGAAGGCCTTGGTCGCTTCTACAGCCCTGCTATCAAAGGAGGCAAAATCGCCCACAAACCACAAAATATCGACCACTTCTTTCCTGGCATCCTTTACACTAAATTTTAATTCGTTGGTCCATTTCCCTCTATTGATATTGTCTTCCCCAAAGGAATTTCCACATTCTGAAATATTGACAAGGGCGTCTTGAACCCCTTCGTCAATGAAACCTCCCTCTATCAAATGTCTTCTCATCTTAACCATCAGCGGCAGATGCTGGATGAAGACCGGGCAGTGCTCTGTACAGGACAAACAAGTGGTACAAGACCACAGAGTTTCCTCCTTTATAACCCCCCCGACGATTTTCTCATCTTTATATGACCCTCCTTGACTATCCCACAAAGTAACGGCCTTGGCCTTCACAGCAAGGAAATCACGCAGATCTAAGATTACATCCCTTGGGGAAAGGGGGGAACCGGAAACCATGACAGGGCATGATATGTGGCATCTCCCACATTTAGTGCAGGCGTCTAAATCTAGTAGCTCTTTCCATGTAAAATCTTTTAACTCCATGTAGCCCAGCTTATCAAAGTCAATTTCATCTTCGGAAAGGAGGGGTATTTCTCCTGTCACCTCTTTTTTAAAAAACAAGTTTGCAAAATCAGTGAGCATATGAATTGCCTTGGAGTATGGAATGTAGGCAACAAAGGCAAGACTGACGAGACTATGAAACCACCACATCACTTTGTACGCAGTCATCCCACCTTGTTCTATCCCAGCGATATGTGAGAACAGTCCTCCGACAAACTCTCCGACAAATGACCAAGAACTGTAGGATGGTTGCGTGATCGCAATGCGCAGCCCCTCTACAATGAAACCGCTCACTCCAATAACAAATAGGCTGCCAAGAAAAATCCAGTCACCCACTACATAGTTTGCCCGGTTATATGTGTCTGGTTCTCTATCCACCCTTGTATAATCTAGACATTGAGGTTTCAAAAAGGCCCTCCTCAGCATCATCATGACCACCCCAATGAGGAACGCAAGACCGAACAGATCAAGGAGGAGCGAGAACCAGAGATAAAAAGATCCGTGCCAAAAAGTCCATTTTTTATTTATCAAGGCTAGAACATCAATGTTGACGGCAACAATAGCGGTGCCGACCAAGAGAATCAGAAACCCCCATAAAATCAACAGATGTGATAAACCCGAATAGAGATCATCTTTGATAATGGTTATATTGCTGAGGGAAATCTTCAGGGACTCCGTAATCCTCCGTGCAATATCTGAAAACCCCTTAAATCTTCTGCTACGACGATATTTCTTGATTCGTTGCATTACACCCCAGATAAACAGAGATACAGTGACAAAGGTCAAACAGTAAAAAGCTATTTTTGAACCGGTGGAAAGACCTAAAAAAACCTCTCTTGTTACTGCAGCGTCTGCACCCATCGACTTTGTCCCAAAATGTTATGTAAATTACCTAACAGAACGTATCCTTGACGTGATCGCTGGAAGGATCTCTACCAGGTCCCCTACAATCCCATAATGGGCAATATTGAAAATCGGGGCCCGGGGGTCATTATTTATGGCCACGATGGTTCCTGACTTCTTCATCCCAATGGTGTGCTGCGAAGCCCCACTAATACCACAGGCGATATATAACTCTGGCTTGACAGTCTTTCCAGATTGCCCCACCTGTCTTTCTTTCGGCAACCACCCGCTATCAATCACAGGTCTGGTGGCCGCCAAAACACCACCTGTAACTTCTGCTAGCTCCTCGACAACCTTCAATTTATCCCTATCTCCAATCCCCCTACCCACTCCGATTACAATATCTGACTTGGTTATATCTACCCCCTCCTCTGGCGGTTCCAATAGCCCCAAAAACTGGGTCACAAAACTTTCTTTGTCAAGCTGAGGGGTAGTCTTTTCAATGTCTTTCCCCCCTCTCTTGACTTTTTCTGGATCAAAGATCCCAGGCCTCAAGGTTACACAGTAGCGCTCACCTTTTGCTACCTTGAGTTCCGATTTGAGCTTACCCCCGAAAAGCTCCCGAGTGACAATAAGATCGTCCCCATCGAAAGTAAAGTTAATACAATCAGGCATGTATGGACTATTCATAGCTGCTGCAAGCCTTGGCCCAAGATCCATTCCCATGGTGGTATGTCCCATGACCACCATTAAGGGGTTAACTTCTTCAATAAGAGGCATGAGGGCATGAAGATAACTTTCCCATGTGTAAAACGCTAGATCTTCATCCTCAACGTGATACAACTTGATCACAGATTCAGCCAAGTCCTCGACCAACTCTTCACAGTTGTGCCCTAAGATGACCCCTTCAAGCTCCATACTGAGATCTTCAGCCAGTTTCCCCACTCCTGAAACAAGTTCCCAGGTAACCTCTCTGATCTCTTGTGCCCTATGTTCAGCGATGACAAGGATCTTGTTCTCCATTTACAAAACCCCCTTTGACTGTAAACGTTCGAATAATTGGTCGGCCATCGCTTCAGGCGACCCTTCCAACACCTCAACCTGTGAGGCTTCTGGTTGATATGGGTAAAGTCCCAACACCTCCTCTCTTGGGGAAGGCCCCTCTCCTTCTGAAACTATATCCTCGAAAGAGACCTTCGTGATCGTTGCGCTCTTTTTGAACCTCCTTAGCCTCATGGAGGAAATGTACCGAGGCTGGCTTATGCCTGTCTGAATTGTTAACAGAGCGGGTAGCGTAAGGCGAAGACTATCCACATATCCTGCTTCGAGTTCCCTGTCAACTTTCACCGCGTTTTGTCCCTGTTCATACTCTACCCTCATTACCAGAGAGGCATGAGGAATCCCCAAAAGATGGGCAAGGGTTGCCCCAATCTCGGCGCATCCGTCGTCTTCCGCCTGAACCCCTGTCATAACGAGATCGAAGGAGCCTTTTTTTATTACTCGCGCAAGCACATTGGCGATGGTCCAATTATCAATGTGTTGCTGGTCGGGGGTCAGGATATGTATCGCCCTCTTTGCTCCTGCTGCCAAGCCATAAAAAAGGACCTCCTGGGCCTCTCCAGGACCCAATGAAATGACAGATGCATCACCCCCGTATTTCTGGGCCAGTAAGAGGGCCTCCTCCAAGGCGTAGGCATCCCATTCGTTCAGGTGCCGGTTAAACCCAGAAAGGTCTAAGGTCTTTCCATCCGACTGGACCTTAGGTTCTTCTTTGATGATAGCCGTCTGTCGAAGGCAAACAATAATTTCCATATCAGCTACCCCCACTATTGCGTTTTATTCAATTGATTCTGCTAAAAGTTCGGCCACATCTTTTACCTCTATTTTCCCCTCACTGCCGGTGGTCTTCACTGCATCCTCCAATTGGATATGGCACCAAGGGCAGGCTGTCGCAATGATCTCTGCCCCTTCAGCTAGTGCCTCATTTATTCTGGTCTCAGATAACCTGTTGATTTCTTCTGTCTCAATCCACATCCTTCCGCCGCCTCCACCACAACACAGACTGTTATCCCTGTTGCGTTTCATCTCAACGAACTTTACGCCTGGGATACTTTTCAAGATTTTCCTCGGGGCTTCGTATACCTCATTTTTCTTCCCTAAATAACAGGGATCATGATAGGTTAGCACCTTCTCAATCTTCGACTTAGGCACCAGATCTCCCCGCTCGATCGCCTCTGAAAAAAACTCGGTGTAATGCTGTATCTTGAGCCCATTCGTTGCCTCAGGATATTCGTTAATATAGGTATTGTAGCAGTGGGGAGAGATCGTGATGATGATCTGAACATCGCTTTGTCTGAATGCCTCCAAATTATCATTAGAGAGGTCTTCAAACAAACCTTCTTCTCCCATCCTCCTGGCTGGGCTGCCGCAACACCTCTCTTCATTCAATATCCCATAGTTAGCACCAACCTCCTCCAACAACCTAA
>JAFDHG010000100.1 GCA_019308925.1 Deltaproteobacteria bacterium | reverse complement strand
GAGGAGATAAAACCGATCACCCCCGGGGGTACCTCTTTCTGTTCTAGGGAGCTCAGGCGTATTCGAGGAGGGTTCTCCCCCTCGTCAATCTGGCACAACAGGTCCAGGAGGGTGGTAGTGGGGTTGAGATCCAGACCATAGGCCCCAAGGTGGATGCCCGTAAGAACGACCTCACGATAACCTGCTGCGCTGAGCCTTTGGAGAGAGGCAAGAACCTGGGAAGAGGGGATACTGCGACTTCTGCCCCGGGTCAAGGGGACGATACAGTAGCTGCAATGGGCGTTACACCCATCTTGGATCTTCAAAAAGGCCCGGGTGTGACGGCGGAAGTGGATGGCCTGCAAGGCGGGCGGGGTCTCGGCCTCCATAATGTCCCCTACCCTGATTACCGGCTTCCTCACCTGGAGCATATTCTCCACGATGTCGGGGATAGATCCCTTCTCCTGGTTTCCGGCCACCCCATCAGGGCCAAGGGAGGTAACCCCTTGGGGGTCGATCTGCGGATAACACCCTGCTACCAACAGGAGCCCTCGTGGGTTTACCCTCCTGGCCCTGCGGATCCACCGCCTGGAGTCGGCCTGGGCCCTTGTAGTGACCACACAGGTGTTGATGATGGTGAGATCCACCCCTGAACCAAAGGGGACCAGTTTCCAGCCCATCTCTTCCAGGGCCTCTCCGATGGCCTCGCTCTCGAATTGGTTGACCTTACAGCCCAGGGTCACGATGGCGACCCTTCCCTTGCTCATTGCAGACCTCCCTTATCCATCCTCCCCCCAGCAACATATCGTCTTGGTATAGGGCTAAGGCTTGACCAGGGGTGATGGCCTCTTGAGGCTCATCGAAGTTTACGATGCATTCATCCTCTCCGTGGGGTGTCACCCTACAAAGGCCCCCGGGATGGCGATATCTAATATTACCCATTGCCCTGAACCCCTCCTGAGGAGGTGGTATGGAGATCCAGTTCATCCCCTGGGCCACTAGCCCTTTGGCCAAGAGATCCTCCTTTTCCCCCACTACTACCTGGTTGGTGGCGGGGTCTATCCTCAGGACATAATATGGCCGGCGTGACGGGATTCCGATCCCCCGTCGTTGCCCAATGGTAAAATTGAAGATCCCCTGATGTCTCCCCAAGGGCCGGCCGTCTTTGTCGACGATCTCACCTCTAGATGGTAGCTTTCCTTTGAGCCTTTTTCGCAAGAAATCCCGGTAGTCGCCGTGGGGGATGAAGCATATCTCATGGCTCTCCCCCCGCTCGGTCAGAGGGAGTCCCCTTTTTTTGGCCATTGTCCTTACCGCTTCCTTGGTCAATCCCCCGTTGGGGAGGATGCATCGGGCCAGCTGCACCTGGGACAACCCCCAGAGGAAGTAGGATTGATCCTTTTTCCTGTCGATGCCCCTAAGGATGATGAACCTCCTTGTGTTGGGATCCCATTTTACCCGCGCGTAGTGGCCTGTGGCGAAGAGCTCCGCCCCCAACCCTAAGGCCCTCTCAAGCAAGGCACCGAGCTTGATCTTGGGGTTGCAGAGGGCGCAGGGGTTGGGTGTCCTGCCGGCCAGATATTCTCGGAAGAAATAGTTAATGATTTCTTTTTGAAAGAGTGAGTGGAGGTCTATGGCATAAAGGGAGATCCCTAGGGTCTTGGCTGAGCAAAGTACATCGTGGAAGGATGGATCTCTTTCAAAGGGGCCCTCTCCCAACAGCTGCATCCAGAGGCCGATGACATCATAATCCCCTTCCTGCAGGAGGGCAGCAGCCACGGAGCTGTCCACCCCTCCGCTCATGGCGACAGCGACCTTTTTGTGCTTGGACTTCATGCAAGAGCCCCACCCTAAAAATTGGCCTTCATGGCCCGTACAGGACAGGCCTTGATGCAGAGCTCACATCCCACGCACATCTCGCTGGAGAAGAGTACCTCCATGGTCTCCCTCTTGATGGAAAGGGCTCCGGTGGGGCACACGGCGGTACAGGCCCCACAGTGGGTGCAGGTGGCGTCATCCCGCTCGATGTCGTGCTCGATGGGCTCAACGGTTATCCCTTTGCTCATCAGGTACTCTATCCCCCGGTGGTAGTTCTCCTCAGTGCCGCTTAACTCCAGGACCATGACGCTCTCCTGCTTGGGGAAGACGCTCGCTTTGAGGATGTTGAAGACCAGATCGTAGTCCTTGCCCAGCCTATAGACGATGGGCTTGTCCCAGGTCTTCTTGGTGAAACGCAGGACTATCTTTTTAGTGTACATAAAAGACCAGCTCCTTGTAATGTCAGCTGATACAGGGTTCCAGGATTCGAGGATTCAAGGGTTCGAGTGTTTATTCTGCAACGATTTAATAAGTGCCTTGAGCATCCTTTCACCCTCCTCTATGTCTTTCTGAAGAGCCCTAAAATCATACAGCAGCCCTTCTTATCTGTGATGTTAATCTATATCGCTCCTCTTTCGGGAAACCCTTTGTAATCTTATAAAAGCTATACATAGCTTATAAGATCTTTGCCAGACCTTTAACTCTCTATAGTTTTTAAGCATGTGACCACTGGAACCAGAATTTTCTCATTTTCGCGTTTCACTTGACCCCTAGAACCCTTGGCCCCTCGACCCCTTTTTTTAATCATAACTTTACTAATTCATAATCCCCCCATACTCCCAGGACGTCATCTAGGATAATCACTATCCCCTCCACCCCAGAGATCTTTTGCCCCTCTTCCAGGGCCCTTTCGATATCCTTTTTACCCTGCACCATGTTTCCCAAAGAGGTGGCCACGGCATCAGCCAAGGTGGCCGAGGGGGAGATGACGCAGACGGCGTTTGCCCTGCCGAAGCTCTGAGAGTGCCCCACGGTGCCGGAGGAGGTACAGATTCCCAAAGGTGTCCTCTCGGGCGGGATTTGTATTCCCACCTTCATGTTCAATGGGGAACTGCGGGCAAAGATCCCGATCTTCCTCTCGCTATTTATCTGAAGAAAGATGTCCCCGCCGTTTTCCACCACCACCTCGGGGGTAAAGGCAAGGAGGGCCTTGCCCACAAACTCCGCAATGGCACCGGCCACCGTGGCCATGGGCCCTATCCCGGCCTTCTGGGAGGCGGCCAGCATATCCCCCACGATCTCCGGCGCCCAAGGATCCAAGGGGAGAGGAAGAAGGCTCTCCCTAAAGAGGGTCTCCTTCTTGATATATCCCTCTATCTGCTGGCGGAGGTGGATGGTCGCCTCCTCGGCCTCCCTCTCCAACGGGATCTGGGCGAGGATGTAGAGGTCGGTCTCCTTCACCCTTACCTGAAAGGGAACCAACCCGTCCTTTGCCATCCAATTCCGGTAGCGCCTTTCTTTTTTCAAGTGGTCTCCTTTAACCTCTTTGTGATATGCCTCATCAACCCTCCATCCCTGATCAACTCCTGCATGAATGGGGGGATGGGGCGTGACACAAAGGTCTTTCCCTGGGTAAGGTTGTGGATCTCCCCCTTGCCCAGGTCCACCTCCAGCTCATCCCCTTGTTGAGTTCCCTCCGCCGCCTCTGGGGACTCCAAGATGGGTAGCCCCATGTTGAAGGCGTTGCGGTAAAATATCCTGGCAAACCCCTTGGCGATCACACAGGATACCCCCGCGGCCTTGATGGCGATGGGGGCATGCTCTCTGGAGGAACCACAGCCAAAGTTCTTTCCGGCCAGGATGATGTCCCCCGGGCGGACCATCTGGGCAAAGGTGGAGTCAACATCCTCCATACAGTGCTGGGCTAGCTCCTGGGGGTCCGAGGTATTTAGATACCTGGCTGGAATGATGGCATCGGTATCTACATCATTACCGAATTTCCAACTCCTTCCGCTTACCTTCATCATCACCCCTTTGTCTTTTGGTCTCTTATAGTTGGATTATTATTGATCAAATTCCCAAACGTGTCAACCTGCGTGATGGAGGGGATAAGAAGCCCTCCTCCCCTGATAACCGAGGCATTACGTTGAACGTAGGGATCTCCTTGACCCATTCGGCGGCGCAAAGCCCCGCTCAGGGTCAACCCTGAGCAAGTCCTGGCCTTCAGGGCTGGGAGTCGAAGGGTTGACTTCCACTGGGGCATGTGTTAGCACTTTGTGAAAGAAATCTTAATGGAGCCCTTTTTATGGCCCTTTGATTGTGGGGAGGGGTTTCTGGAGGTATGGCAAGCAGCTTTATGTCGATCTGGCAAAGAGGTATCCAAAGGAATTGGAGAGGATAGACTAGAGGGATAAGAGATGATGGTCAGAAATATA
>JAFDHG010000099.1 GCA_019308925.1 Deltaproteobacteria bacterium | reverse complement strand
ACCCCCCTGTCTCCACGATGGCCCATCTGATCCCCTTGCGCCCGCATCCATCGACTATGGCAGGTACAGTGTCGGCTGGGGTAAGAATGACCGCCACATCTATCCCCTCGGGGAGTTCTTCCACCGAGGCCAGCACCCTCCTGCCAAAGACCACACCACCACCGCGCCCCACCGTAAAGACCTCACCATCGAAATGGAAACGGAAGAGGTTCTCCACGATGTCTCTGCCCATATTCTCCTTTCTTTGAGATACCCCGATCACTGCCACCCGCTCAGGGTAAAAGAGTTCCCGCATCTCTATCTCCAGGACCTATACCTCGGCCCCAATCCGTTGTGAAAGTTCCCTGGCCTTCTCCCACACCTGCTCCCCTATCCCATCCCTTCTCTTGAGATCTATCCTGAAGATGGGGCCAGCCACACTCAAGCAGCCAATCACCTTATTTTCATGATCGAAGATAGGGGAGGCCAGGCGGCGCAACCCCAACCTCAACTCCTGATCCTCGAAGGCATATCCCCTCGACCTGACCCCTTCCAGCTCCCTCTCCAATCTCTTCATCTCCGTGATGGTGTATTCGGTGATCTTCGGCAGACCTATCTTTCCCAGGACCTTCCTCCTCTTTTCCGGGTCCATATAGGCCAGGTATACCTTCCCCACCGCATTGGTGTGAAAGTACGGATAGGCGCTGCCGATGTGTTGATAGAGCCTTATACCCTCAGGGCTTTCGATCTGATCGATCAGGATCAGCTGATCTCTATCCAGGGTGGACAACTCCACCGTCTCCCTGGTGCTCTCCGAGAGGTGCCTCATTGCCTCCCTGGCCAGGCTCCTAAGGTCGATCCTCCCCAGGACGGTGTTGCCAATGCGGATGATCTTCAGGCCTAGCTTATACTTTTTTGTATTGTCATCCTGGATAATGAAACCCTTGTGCATCAATGTGCGCAAGATCCTCAACAGGGAAGGCTTGGGGATATCCAGTCTACGGGCGATATCCATGAAGCCGAGCTCCCCCTCTTCTGCGGCCAGGAGATCGAGGATATCGAGCCCCCTGCTCAAGGCAGGTATCACTTCTTTTTGCTCTATTATTTGTTTCATATTTGAAACTTATAGTTTTATATAAGAATATAATTATCCCATATGTCTTCCTTTGTCAACCCCCAAATTGGTGTATTAAACAATGCTTGACTTTTTTAGGTATTTTTGTAAGTTGAGGGGGGTTGTGAAGGATCACCGGGCTGGCGCCCTGAACACTAGGAGCTGCGACCTCTTTGTGTAAACTGAGGGATAAAGGAGGATAAGGAGATGGGCTATCTCGCCAAATTGCCCAGGGTCTTTCGTCCTGAATCGGTGATGGTGATCGGTGCATCCAACAACCCAGACAAGTTGGGCTATCATGTTATGAAGAGTCTGGTAAAGGGTGGATATCCTGGGCGCATCTTCCCCATAAACCCCAACTCTTCTGTGGTATGGGATCTACCTGCCTTTCCCGACCTGGATAAGGTCTCTGGGGATGTGGATCTGGCCATTATCGCGGTACCTGCGCAGGTGGTGCCTGGGGTCCTGGAGGGTTGCCACAGAAAAGGGGTGCAGGGGATAGTCCTGATCACCGCTGGCTTCAGTGAGATAGAGGATCCCGCAGGGGGTTCCCTCCAGGAACGGGTGCGAAAGATGGCGGATGCTTGGTCGCTGCCCATCATCGGTCCCAATACCTTTGGATTTGTAGACCTCAACACCTCTCTCAATGCCTCCTTTACCCCGGAGTTCTCCCTCCTGTCCAAAGGGGGTATCGCCCTGGTGAGCCAAAGCGGTGGTTTCTGTCACCTCTCCGGGTTCCGTGCCCTCGATGAAAATGTCGGCTTCTCTAAGATAATCGGCCTGGGGAACCGATGTAATATGGACTTCCCCGATATCCTCCCCTACCTCGCCGATGACCCGGACACCAGGGTCATCGCCCTCTATATAGAAGGGATGGACGAACCTCGTCGTCTCCTGGATGCCGCCAGAAAGGTGAGGGGGCGTAAGCCCATCGTCGCCTATAAGGCGGGCAGGGGAGAGAGCGGGGATAGTGCCAGCAGGTTCCACACCGGGTCTTTGGCCGGGCGCTATGAGATCTATCGCGGGGCCTTTCGCCAGGGGGGGATCCTGGAGGTAGGGGATACAGAGGAGTTATTGGACACGGCCAAGGCCTTAGACACCCTTGCCCCGCTGCAGGGAAACAGGGTGGCCGTGCTCTCCAGCCAGGCAGGTCCAGGGATGATCGCCTGCGATGTGTGTGAAGCCCATGGCCTTTGCCTCGTTGACTTCTCCCCGACGATCCAGGAGAGGATAAATGAGCTGCTGCCCCCTTTGGCCATCAGGACCAATCCAGTGGATATGGGGCCGGCCTGGTATAACCCGGGGGCTATCATCGGGATCATGGAGGCGGTCATCGAAGACCCGGGCATCGATGGGGTGGTCTTTTTGGCCATGTATGCCTCGGCCAATATCGCCCTGGCAGGGGAGATGAGGAAGTACTTTGAGGAGAGAGAACCCCTGACCAAACCCCTGACCGCCTGTTTTTCCGCTCCATCTCCCATCTGGTCGGAGGATGTCAAGGTCATGGACAGGAAAAAAGGGATGGTGTTTCTTCCCACACCGGAGAGGGCAGCCAGGACCATGGGAAATCTCTGGAGCCTTACAAGGCTTTTATCTTAGCAGGAGGCGAACATGGCTGGTATAGATGAAATACTCATAGGCATGGATGCCTTGGAGTTCCTGCAACATAGGGGTTTTCCGGCGTTACGGAGCGAGGCTGCCCGCCAGCCCCAGGAGGCAATCGATGCCGCTCAGGAGATCGGGTTCCCTGTGGCCCTGAAGATATCCTCCCCCGATATCTTGCACAAGACAGAGGTCAAGGGGGTATTAGTAGACCTGAGGGACGAGGCAGAGGTGAAGGAGGGCTTTGAGAGGTTATGGACCGAGGTGATTTCCCTTCGGCCTGAAGCCAGGATAGAAGAGGTAGTGGTTCAGGAGATGGGCAGAGGGAGGGAGGTAATCATTGGCGCCACCCATGACACCCAGTTTGGGCCGGTCATCATGTTTGGTCTGGGGGGGATCTTTGTAGAGGTGTTGCAGGATGTATCTTTCCGGGTCATCCCCATTGAAGGGAAGGACGCCCAAGAAATGATCAGGGAACTCAGGGGTTTCCCCATATTGAGCGGTGCCAGGGGAGGGGAGGTCAACCTGGAGGCGATAGGAGCGCTCCTGCTGCGGGTTTCATCGCTCGTGAACAATTCCCCAGATATCAGGGAGATGGATCTCAACCCGGTCTTCGTCAACGCAAAAGGGTGTGCCATCTCCGATGCCAGGATCAGGATGAAGGGGTGACGGAGATGACGGCTCTATCCTTTTCTTCTCTTATGCGAGATGCTATCGGCATGAACTGGCCGATGACCCAGAGGTTGGTTCGGAGGTGATCGGTGATGCGGGGGACCGATATGATTGATTCACCTTTCACCACTGTGAGAAAGGGGAGGATCTGATCTCCCATCCATTCGTCGAGGGCGGCCCCGGAGCTTATCTGCCTGAGGAGGGCAGAAGCGGCCTCTGCCCCTACCTCTTGCGCCCTCTTGCCCCGGGCGCCCAGGGCATTGGAGCCGAGGACAATGCCCTCTGACAGGGCCCAGAGATCAATCCCGGACCCAGGGGATACGGCAGGCCCATATTCCACCTCTATATCATAGGGACAGTCGTATCTCTCCAATACCTTGATGGCCCCTTCTCTTTGACGTTCGGCCACTCGCCTGGCCCTCAACGCCTCTGAGGCATGGGATCTGCCTTTGATTATCTGGACGCTGCCTCGATCCAGGAGTTTTAAGGGGAAAAGGGAGGCCCTTTTTAACTCCGCCAATACCTCACCCCCTCCGCGGGGGAAGTACCCCCTCTTGGTCACCACCATTTTCCCTTGGTAGGCCATCTTCCCCAAGAGGGGAAGGGCTACCTCCATCAAGTAGCCGGCCGTGGGCGCCCAGGGGACATCCGTCCCCCCAATGATCCTGAGCCGGAGGGGGGAAGGGGCCTTGATGGCTGGCAGCATCAAGGTCTGTAAGATCAACCCGATGGCCCCAGCCGTGCCGATATCTATGAGCAGCTCCCCTCCTGTGACCTCTCTCGGTTTAAAGATTATCTTTTGGGAGCCCAATTGAAGTACCTTGACCGCAGCGTGACATATATCGGCCAGGGCCTGCACTCCCGCCAGGTGTTGAGCCCGCAGCCCGGGATTGGTCCTCCCC
>JAFDHG010000098.1 GCA_019308925.1 Deltaproteobacteria bacterium | reverse complement strand
TAGTTCCATAAGGCACCTCCTTTTGGTTAATTAACTGTCTATTTCCCCCATCGCATCGTACTTTATCATTTTTGCGATGGGACAGGAGGTGCCCTTTATATGATTATCAAGTCTTTAATCTTGACGATTTTTTTCTTCTTTGATATCAGAGGATCATGGCGAGGCCATTGAGGATACAGTTTGAGGGGGCCCTTTATCATATCACCTGCAGGGGAAATGAGAGGAGGGAGATATTCCGGGATGAGGTAGATAGAAATAAGTTCCTTGAGGTACTAGAGTATTCTCTCAATACTTATCATGTCTTGCTCTACTGTTTTGTCTTGATGGACAATCATTATCATCTCCTGGTGGAGACTCCCCTGGGCAACCTGAGTGAGTTCATGAGGCATTTTAATATTACCTATACTTCCCATTACAACAGGAGACACAGCAGGGTTGGGCATCTTTATCAGGGTAGGTACAAGGGCATCTTGGTGGAGAAGGATGCCTATTTAAGTTTGCTTTCTCGATATATTCATTTGAATCCGGTAAGGGTGGGACAAAGAGAGGGCTGGTCTTTGAAGGAGAAACAGGGTTATCTCAAGGGTTATCCTTGGAGCAGTCTTCCTGGGTATTTAGATGAGAGGAAGAGGTTTCCTTTTATAGATTATGATCTGGTTCTTGAGGAATATGGGGGTGACAATAGGAAGGAAAGGAAGGGGTATTGGGTAGATATATGTCGGAATATAGCTGAGGGTTTGCAAATAAAGGACAAGGTGGTGGGACAGATGGTTCTGGGAGGGGAGGGGTTTGTGAGGTGGGTAAAGGGGAAGATTGACAAGGGATTAAACAAGAGGGAGATCCCTTCTGTAGGTAAGATCATCTCTTATCGTTCTGCGGAGGATATCTTGGAAGTGATTTCTGGGGAGACGGGAAAAGCCTGCGAAGAGATCATTGGCAACAAGGGGATCTTGAGGCAGTTGGCGATGGAGTTGCTTTATAAGTATGGGGGCTTAAAGGGGGTGCAGATAGGAGAGTTGATGGGGGTGGATTACAGCACGGTGAGCCAGGGGAGGAAAAGATTAAGGCAGAAGTTGGAAGGGGATAAAGAGTTAGAAGCACTGATAAGGAGGATAGAGATAAAATTGTCAACAATAAACAGGCTGTTGAAAAACGCCCATCTGCTGCGTTTCTCTCATCCTTCGTCGTTGCGGTGTACGTCCAAGTACGCCTCACTCCTCAGGATTTCGAGGGCCTTGCATCTGAACATTTTTGAACAGCCTGCGGAAAACCACTTTTTCAACAACATCTAAAGATTTGACCCCCTTTGGCCCTCTTTCAGCGTGGTTCAGCAGTGAACATAATAAGAGGCAAAAATGAGGTATGCAGAGAAAGGGTGCAATTTAGAAATTGATCTATCTCGAGGAACCATTGAGAGAGTAGAGACAGATCCAAGATTAACAGAGCTTCATCTGGGGGGATTGGGTACAGATGCCAAGATAATATGGGACAGGGTTCCTCCTGAGGTTGACCCCTTTTCCTCCGATAACGTCTTGATATTCAGCTCTGGCTTTTTGGTCGGCACACTTGCTCCTGGGGCTAATCGTACAATGGTTTCTGCCATTTCTCCTCAGACCTTGTTGATGGGCTTTTCTATGCTGGGAGGGTTTTGGGCCCCGGAGTTGAAGTTTGCTGGCTATGATAAAATAATCATCCGTGGCAAATCTCCAAATTTGGTATACCTGTGGATAAACAATGACAAAGTGCAAATACGAGATGCGTCTCATCTCAAAGGAAAAAGCACTTATGAAACTGTAGAACTTATTCGCGAGGAGTTAAAGAAACCCAAAGCCCAAGTGGTTTCTATCGGCCTTGCCGGTGAAAACAGGGTTTATTTTGCCTCAATAGAAACTCACAGGGGTAGTGCAAGTCGGTTAGGACTCGGCGCCATTATGGGAGACAAGAATCTTAAGGCAATAGCTGTTCGTGGAACAAAAGACATCAATATTGCCAGACCTGCTGAATTTATTGAGCTGTGCAATGAGGTGCCGAAATTTATACAATATCGGATAAATAATCCACTGCGAGGAATACAGCCTACTATTCATACCATGCTTGGATCCCCCCAGGAGATGGCAATACATGATGAAAAATGGCATACCACCAGTTTTTCCTGGGGAAATGCCCGGCATAGAAGAAAAGACTTTTGGAACAAAGAGGTCGAGAAGCAATGGACAAAGGTCCTAGAAAATGCACGGAAGCGGTTTATAAGTTGCTATAACTGCCCGCTAAAATGTGCAGGAATAATTCAACTGCCAGGATTTCCGACATATGTGATGAAATGTTTCTCAAAACTTACTTATGTGATGGCCGCCATGGTGGATGATCTTGAATTTGACCTTCAAATCGCCTCCCGTGCCCAGCATTATGGAGTAGATGGATACACAACACCACAAGTTATGGCCTTTGCTATTGAGCTTTACGAAAACGGCATTCTGACCGAAAAGGATATGCCGGGATTTCCACCTGATTCCAAGGGGAGATTCTTTTGGTTACTTGATAGAATTGTAACAAGAGAGGGCATAGGTGATGTTTTGGCCAATGGCGTCTATTGGGCAGCCCGTCAGATTGGTAGAGGGGCAGAGGCATTTGATCATAATACCATCAAGAAACATGAACAAATACCCATAAAATTAGGGACGCTAAACCCGATTTATTTCCTTATGTGGTCTACTGGCGAGAAGGCAAATGTTACTCAAATTGAAGGGCAGATACCCCAGTCTCCTCTTCCTAAAGAATTCAGGCAAGAGTTTGTAAAGGATTGGATTCAGATTCCTACCGGAAAGGAAGAGAAGTTTAAGCGATTCATTTTGGAGTGGGGCGACCCAGGTACATCATTCCCATACTACCCACCTATCGAGTTGATCTGTGAACTTGTTGAGTGGCAGGAGATTATGCACTACATTGATGACGCTCTTGGACTCTGCGCTGGTTTATCATCCTTTGCCTATAAACCTCCTTATCATATTCACAATCTGCCGCTCTTTGTCTCACATGCAACAGGGATGGATATCGATGAAGATGGACTGTGGGAAATAGCCACCAGGAATCGAAATTTAGTCAGGGCCATCAATATACGAAGAGGTTTAAGAAGAGAAGATGAACATCCCCCAGAGGATCATTGGAAAAAAAGATTTCCCGAGTATGAAGCTAGGTTATTAGATGAATATTACAGATTTAGAGGTTGGGATAGCGAGGGTATCCCTACAAAAGAAACCCTGTACAAGCTGGGATTGGATTACGTAAAGGAAGACTTTGTAAAAAGGGAAATCTTAAAGGAGTGAACTAGAGCCTTCTAAGGAGGTCTGGTCCAAAATGAGTTAGATTGGGGTCAAATCTTTACGGGCTGTTGCCCAAATCCTTTATTTTCAGTTAATTTTATGCTAAAATGTCCCAAATTCTTCTTTATTGGAGGATAAGCTCATGATGGGACGCCAATCTCCGCCACAGCCAAATTTATTTTATACCAACTTTGATTTGGACAAAAGGGTCAGGAAGGACCATCCATTGCGCAAGATTGCCAGGGTTGTTGACTTTGATTTTATCTATGGGGAGGTTGAGGATAGCTACGGCATTAATGGTAATGTGTCTGTTCCTCCCCCAGTGATTCTCGAGTTGATGGTCCTTTTGGTTTTGTACAATGTTCGCTCTGAGCGGGGGTTGATGCTTACCATTCCTGAGCGATTGGATTGGCTGTGGTTTCTGGGTTATGACTTGGATGACGAGATTCCTAACCATAGTGTGCTCAGTAAGGCTCGATCCCGATGGGGAATCAAGGCCTTTAGGAGTTTTTTTGAGCGGATTGTCTGGCAATGTGTGAAAGCTGGTCTGGTTGATGGCAGTAAATTGTTTGTCGATGCAAGTCTGATTGATGCCGATGCCTCTAACAACTCTGTGGTGGATACGCACGATCTTAAAAGATACTTACAGAAGAGTTACCGGCATCTTGAAGAGCGATTGGATGATGTAGAAGTAGAGAAAGAGACCCCGGCCAACAGCCGCTATATCTCCGCCACTGATCCCGATGCTTCGGTGACCCGGCATGGTGCTGGGAAATCGAGATTGCGGTACAAGACCCATCGGGGTGTCGATCCCAAACACGAGGTGATAACCGCTACGAAGATTACTCCTGGCTCTCGAGATGAAGGTAATCTGCTCGAAGATATAATTAAGATCCATAAGAAGAACACCCAAATGGATGTTGATACGGTGGTAGCTGACAGCAAGTATGGGAAGATCGATAATTTTCTTCTCTGTCATGACTTAGGCATAAGAGTCCATGCCCCCTCCATAGAGGAGGCGCACAGGGGTTCAGGGCGGAGAAAAGGCATCTTTCCCAAAGAAGCTTTTATCTATAATCCTGAGGATGACACCTTTATCTGTCCGGCTGGGCAAGTACTGAGGCGACGAAAC
>JAFDHG010000097.1 GCA_019308925.1 Deltaproteobacteria bacterium | reverse complement strand
ATAGTTAGCACCAACCTCCTCCAACAACCTAATCACCGAGCGCGCCACCTTTTGGACACTCTCGTTGTAAGAAGGGGTGCAACCCACGTAGAACAAGACTTCAGCTTCCTCACCCGGTAGGAGCTTGTAGCTGAGCGATCCCTCTTTTTCTAAATCTCTCAACCAGTCCAATCGCCTTGATGCGGGTTCATCATACGGATTTCCTTCTTGCTCCAAAGATTCTAAGACCTTGATCTGCTCCGGCATCGGTCCGATCATCAATTCAACCAGCAGCTTTCGGCCCCCTTCAATGCCATCTAAGAGGGGCACACCAGGTCCCGATGTCTTGCATTTCAAGACACAACTGTAACAGGTGGTGCATGCGTACAGTATGTCTCTCAGGGCCTCCTTTTCTTCTCCCTCTAGCTCGCCCCATCTAATGGCGTAACGCATGGCTTGCAAGATGCCCGGGGGACCTTGAACCTGAAATCCCCTGGTAGATTCAAATAGTGGACAGACAGTGTAACAGTAGTTACAATTCCTACACCTCCTCGCCACATCCACGATCATATCCTTTAGTTCGTTTACAAAGTGATCTTCATTCACCTCTTGCACCCCCTAACATTTCGAGCTTGACCATATTGGTACTTCCTCTAACGATACCCTTCCAAGATCCCAGGGTTGAGAATATTATTGGGGTCTATCATTTTCTTCAGTCCCTTGACGATCTCGTAACCCCTCTCTCCGTATCTCTTGATAAAAAAATCTTTCCTTTTCCCAAACTGACCCCATTCCCCACCGCAGGTGCCATATTTCAGGTTGAGCTCTGCCTCCCTTTGGAATTTTTCATCAATGGCCTTCCTCTTTTGTTCATCATCCCAGTCGCGGGGGATCAAAATCGCAGGATGCAAGGTCAAGGCGCCTATGTGGCCGAAGAGAAACATATCCAACTGACTCAACAAGGGCAGCCCCTTGTTAAAATTTATGCAATCCTCCATACAGTTCACCAAATCCTTCAAGTTAGAGGAGACCTCTGCAGATGAGAGTTGAGCCCCCTTGCGCTGCATCAAGTTAGAGCCGATAGCCTCCCTTGAGGCCCAGATCTTATGCCAAACATCTATATCTTCTACCCTATAGGCATCAATTGGATTCTCTACCTTGAGTGACTCCAATACCTTGTCCGCTTTGTCAGCAACTTCTCGTTCTGAAGAGCCAATACTCACGAAAATATTCACAGGGCCTCCAGGAGGTCCCAATCCCCTGAGCCCAAACCCAAAATTTGCAGCTTCGGCATCCAAAAATTCCATAAAGAGGGGAGCAGGCCGCCTCTCCATATACATCCTTTGAACACCACGCGCCAAGGAAAACAGATCATCATAGATTGCGACTCCGTAGGCCCTCTCTACCTGCGGGACAAGCCTCATCCTGATCTTCGTGATCACCCCCAACAGTCCATCACCGCCAAGAAAGAACTTGGTGAGATCGGTACCGGCTGGCCTCCTCAGACCTTTTGTGCCCGTCTCGATGATGTCGCCATTAGGAAGTACCACCTCTAGCCCCAGCACATAGTCACCTGGTTTCCCGATGGATGCACCTACAATGTGCCCACTGGTGTTGTTAACGATCATCCCCCCCATAGTGGCGATCTGACGACTTCCCGGCGCCATGGGGAGGAAGTAGCCCAATTCCGCTAACCTATCAGCCACATTAGCGACAATGCACCCTGGTTCGCACTCGAAAAACCCATAGTCTTCAAACACCTCCAGTTTATCGAGCCTATGGGTACTGACCACGATTCCAGGCACATGGGGCCTGTAGTTACCCCCCAAGTGTGTAGCAGATCCCCTGATAAAGACAGGCACCCTTATACTATTTGCATACTTCATAATTTCACTAATCTCTCCTTTGGATTTCGGCATAACCACCGCATAGCAGATCTGTCCCCTTTCTACTTCATACGGATAGACATCCACGGTGTTCTTGATCCGTTCAAAGAGATTGGTCGAGACATATTCTTTGGATACGATATCCTCTAATACATCGACCATCTTGGCACGTTCGACATCACTCAAACCTCCCATCAAAAACCCCTCTCTTCACAAAAAATTAGACCAACAATTCGGTAATGGTCGTTACATCCTTGACATCTTCTAGGTGAGTCACACAATCTATCAAGGCATCTGTCTTTTCTAAGAGGGCTTTATTCCCACTAAATTGGACGCATTTGTAGTACTTTGTCTTACATTCGTCAATGCTCATGGGCCTCTGAGGATTCCCTCTAGGTGCAGAAATATCATAAGAATATGATTGATTATCTCTGGTCTCTATCAGTATGCTTGCCTTCATCAGACTCCTTTCCTCTATTGCAGGATCAGCCTGAACCTCGACCTTTTTGGCCATCTCCAGCACCCCTTTATCTCTGATGGCAGAGTCCTGAAAATCCTTTAAAAAGACATCCCCACGCATCAAGGCCACTGATACCGTATATGGAATGCTGAATTGGGCATCCACCTGGGGATCTGTGCGGATCTCAAAGTGGCTGCCCACCATCTCCTTAGCCATCTTCGAGGTATAGACAACCACCCTTTTTATGCTGGTGGGACCAATTTTGTGCTTTTTGACAATCTCCAGGGCCGCATCGATGGCGGCATGGGTCATCCGACAGGAGGGATAGGGCTTGATGCTGAGCCTCATCCCCTCAAACCTTTTCCCCAAACCATCCAATAATGGGCCTCGATCCCATTCCCCCCTTTCATATAAATTGAAAAACCCGTGTTCTCCTTCAAAGATATCTCTGGCTCCAGTAATACCCCTTTGGGCCAATAAGACAGAAAATGCCCCGGCCTTGGCAGAAAATGCAGGTTGCATCCTCTTGGTCAGCCCACCATCGATCAGACACTGGGCATTGCCCGAGGTTTGACTGTAAACAATCCCAAGGGTATTGAGCATCTTTTCACGATCCAGTCCCAAAATTTTGGCTGCCGTCGCTGCGGCACCAAACGAGCCGCAGGTAGAGGTTCTGATCCAGGAAAGAGGCCTCTTGATAGCCAACCCTAGCCGACATACCAGATCAACACCAAGGGTTACTGCATTAATAAGGTCTTTGCCACTTACATCGCCCCTTGTCTCGGCCATGGCCAAGGCAGTCGGAAGGACGGAAGCGTATGCATGAAGGGCCGACTCATCAAGGGTGTCATCGAAATCCAAGGCATGCATCATCGTGCTGTTGGCCAAGACAGCGAACGGGGAAGGGACCTTACCTCCATAGACCATAATAGTAGCCTCAGGCCTCCCCCCCCATTCCTTCATAAGACCTACAACCTCCTTGCAACCTGGCGCAGAGGAACCAGCAATGGCCACCCCCAACGAATCCAAGATAAACTTCTTTGTGTTTTCCACTACCTCATAAGACAAGTCATTGAACTCAGTCTCTGCTAAAAGGTCTATAAGTTTCGTTAAGACCTCCATCGCTTATCTATTGCCCCCACGAAATTGGTTTGAACTGGGTTTCTTCTTTTTCCCAAACCTATAGGATCCTTCCTTTAACAACACATTGCCATATTTTTTGAAGAAATCCGGGACCTGATATAGGGACACCATAAAGAGGAGCCCCAAACCTATAAGGTCCGTCTTAAATCCTGGTATAATCAGACCGAGGGCACTCAGAAGTAGCAGCCCGCGAAAGGGTATGGGGATTGGTACTCTCATATAGCCCTGCAAGGCTGAGGCCAGGGCAAATACCCCCAATACGGCGGTGACCATTACCCAAATGATCTTCCCAAAACTCCCTACTAAAAGAAGCGCATTATCATAGACAAAGATGTAGGGGAGAATAAAGACGACCAGGGCCAAGCGACACGCCGTGAGGGCCGTCTTCATCATGGGAGAATCTGCTATCCCCGCGGCGACAAAGGCATCTGGCGCCATGGGGGGGGTAATCCCTGCGATGACGGCAAAATAAAAGACAAACAAATGGGCAGCCAAGGGATAGATCCCCATCTTGGTCAAGGCTGGCACCACCAAGATGGCCAATACAATATAGGCAGCCACAGGGGGAACCCCCATCCCCAAGATGATAGAGGCAATCATGGTTAAAAACAGCAGGATGAGGAGATTTCCTTTTGATGCTTCGATCATAAGGGATGACATCATCAGCCCTAGGCCGGTGAGGGTGATCATCCCTACCACTACCCCACCCAAGGCAAGGATTGCCACCACAGGGAGGGCGGTTCGCGCCCCTTTCTCCAAACCATCTAAGATCTGCTTTATCGTTGCCCTCTTTCTCCATCTTAACATGCTCACTGCGGGGATGCTCACTGTCGCCCAAAATGCCGCCCTGGTCACAGAGACCTTAGGCACCACAACAAAATAGATCAAGACGGCGATAGGGATTAAAAAATGCCAACCATCCTTGAGGGTCTCCTTCAAGGAAGGGATCTCCTCTTTCTTGAGGCCAACCAGACCTATTTTCTGGGCCTCGATATCAATCATTAAAAAGAGACCAAAGTAATAGAGGATCGCCACCAAGATTGCTGCTTTTATGATGGTAAGATAAGTCACCCCTAAGAGTTCCATAATTATGAACACCGCACTCCCCATGATAGGTGGCATCAAAAGCCCACCCGCACTGGCCGCCGTTTCCACTGCCCCAGCAAAATGAGGTCGATAACCTGTCCTCTTCATCAAGGGAATGGTGATTTGTCCAGTACCAGCTACATTTGCAGTTCCGCTGCCTGACATCATGCCAAAAAGGGAGCTGGCAACCACAGCGACCTTTGCCGGACCTCCCCTTACATGGCCAAACAGGCCATAGGCCAATCGGAGAAAGAATTCCCCTCCGCCCGCCTCCCTCAACATCGAACCAAATAGAATGAAAAGAAAGACGAAGGTGGCAGAGATCCCTGCCAGCATGCCGAATATCCCCTCAGTTGTGATAAACATGCTGGTTATAATGCGCTCTATCTCATAGTTCTTATGGGCCAATGGGCCGGGCAGCATCTCACCAAATCGGGCATAAATAAGGAAAAATATAGCCACACTGGGAAAGGCCCATCCCACTGTGCGGCGGGCAGCATCGATGCAGAGAATGATCAGAATGCCCCCCATGACCATTTCGTACCATGGTATAGCCATCCCTATGGCCCCTATCTTTTTAAACCAAGTGAGCAATACATAAAGCCCAATAGCTAAGGAGATGAGGGCGAAGAGGTATCCATCCCAGCTGATACGATCCTCTTTGCCGCGAATTTTCATGGGGTAAAGGAGGAATATTAAGATACAAGCGAATATCACATGAGGGACCCTCTGGTTCATGGCGGTAAATTGAAAGATGCCGG
>JAFDHG010000096.1 GCA_019308925.1 Deltaproteobacteria bacterium | reverse complement strand
CCGCGGGCGATCTGACGGCGGAAATAGGGGATCACGCTGCCGTTGCTCTCCAACACATTACCGAAACGGACAGCCACAAATCGCGTTGTACCTTCTCCATTAAACCCCTGACATATCATCTCGGCCGTCCTCTTGGTCGCCCCCATGACACTGGCCGGCCTGACGGCCTTGTCCGTGGATATCAAAATGAACCTCTGCACCCCCCTTTCACAACTCTTAGAGGCCAAATTCCATGTACCCAAGATGTTATTTTTAAGTGCCTCAAAGGGATGGGCCTCCATGATGGGGACATGCTTATACGCAGCTGCATGGAAGATGATTTCAGGGGTGTATTCCTTTAATACATAATCAAGCTTATCTTTATCCAAGATGTCGCCGATAACCGAAACTAATACTTTACCCTGGGGAAATCGTTCTCTTAAATCCAACTCAATCTCGTAGAGATTGTTTTCCCCCCTTTCAAAGAGGATGAGTTTGCGAGGGCCAAACCCCATGATCTGGCAACATAACTCTGAGCCAATGGACCCTCCCGCGCCAGTCACCATTATGATCTTGTCAGAGATAAATCTCTCAATCAGCCCGGTGTCCAGTTGAGCGGGCTCCCTTTTCAAAAGGTCCTCCACCTTCACTGGCCTGACATGAGTTATAGAGATAGAACCGCTGAGGATTCCCCCTACCCCCGGCACCGTCTTGCAGGAAACCCCTATGGATTGACAATGCTCCGTAATCTCCTTGATCCGCTTGCCTGAGATATTTTGAATGGCGATGATGACCTCTTTTACCCCCTTTTCTTCGACCACTGGTCCAAGGTTTGAGATCCTGCCCAAGACTTCCACTCCATGAATACGCCGTCCGATCTTGTCAGGATCATCGTCTAAAAGGCCCACTATCTCATAAGGTATATCCTTCTCTCGCTTGATGCTGCGCAGGATCATCTCCCCCACATCCCCTGCCCCAATGATTAAGACCTTGCGCCGTACTTCAGGACGTGCAGGAGTGATATAAATTTCCCTTAAGATGCGGTAAATAAACCTCGAACCCCCCAAAAAGACCAAGATTGTAAACCAATCTATCAGGAATACCGAACGGGGAAAGCCCTTGAAGTGAAAGACAAAGGCGATGCTGGAGATGAAAAGGAGGGTTCCTAAGGTAACGGCCTTGATGATGCGCAACAGGTCATCGACGCTCGCATAGCGTAAGACCCCACCATAGAGCCTGAAGAGGAAAAAGGAAGCTGCCCTAAAGAAGAGCAGAAGGGGCAAGGACTTAAAGATCAGGGGTAAGTATCCTTCGGGGATAGAGAAGTTAAACCGCAAAAAATAGGCCAAAAAATAAGAAAATATCGTCCAGAAAACATCATTTCCGAGGACCAAAATCCTCTTTTGTTTTCTCAAGAAGCTTAAATCTAGAGGAATTCCCTTCATTCTATTTCTCTCCCACACCCTTTACAAGAAAGACCGTAGTGGCATATTTAGGGGTCTTTATGCCGGGGATTTCGATCTGCTGGAGATCTCTGGGAGATACCATATCTAAAAAATTCGGGGAAAGACTTTCTACGGTCTTTTTGTTGATTATGAGGATGCTCGCCTCCTTCTTTCTGGCAAATCTTATGGTATCTTCATAAGACCCCTTGGGCAGGTGGATAAACTCCCCATCAGCATAAAAAGCAAGACGGCTGAACTCACCCTGCCCTATAATAACAGAATGGGCATAACCGTGGTCTTTCAGCCACAACCCGATCTCCTTGAGCTCCAATTTGTCCTTTCTGTTAGGTGCCCATGCCATAGAGAGCAGAGGGACGCAGATCATAAGGAGCAAAAGAGGGGTTGCCCAGCGAAGGGCCTGTTTCCTTAAAGGGAAATCCCTCCCCTTCATCCATAGAATCATCCGCTCTTTTATCTCCACAAACCCCACTCCACTCCAGATCAGGGAAGGGACCACCATGGGAAAGGGGTGTCTGGTAGATAAGTAATTGGAGGCGCTGAGATAAAGGAGAAAAATTGGTACAAATACTACGTAGATGGCAAAGAGAAGAAACTCATCCTGGCGATACCCTATCTGTCTCCTTTTTATCAGGCCAAAAAGGAAGAGGAGAAATAGGATATTGAATACTTTAACTGTCTTATACAAGATATGAGATGAGTAAATAACAAAACGATGATTTCGGGCCAACTGGAAAAGGTTTCTCCCCTGTAGAGAAAGATTCTCGTTTTCCACCTCTTTTTCTATTTTTTTAATTATTGAGTTACTGACGCTAATCGTAAAGTGATCTTTAACTGCTTGAAGTTGATCAAGATTCAACCTTCCTACTTTTTTGGAATAATACACTCCCAAGGGAGAGACAACAGCAGGGAAAAAGAGAAACAGAATGATCAATGCGGCTCCCATTCTTTTCAAGGAGAGTCCCCCTCCTACTCCCTGCCAAATAAGATAGAGGGAAAGGATAATTAGTAAAGGTAAACCTTCTGCGCGGAAGAGGGAGGAAAGATAGACGAAGACACTAGCCAGGGCAATAGAGACCATATTCCCATCCTTTGCACCTCTAAGCCCCCACCATAAGGCAGTAGTATAAAAAAAGACAAAGGGTATGTCCCTCAATACCTCTGCTGAATATTTCACTAGATTAGGGCTTATGATATAGAAGATTGCGCCCCATAGGGCAATTTTTTCATCAAATATCCGCCTGGCCAACAAATAGAGGGGGATTACCGTCAGGGCCCCACAGAGGACCGAGACCCATTGCCCGGCCAATGCCCAATCCCCGCATATTTTCTGAAAGGAAGCGATGAGCAAGGGGAAGAAACCATATGGATAAAGTTTAAATGCTGCAACATAGTCCCCGGTAGAATAAAGCTTGGCCAATTTAATATAGAAAATGGCATCGGTGGCGACGACAGGATTTTGAAGAATTGCTAACCACCTTACTACCAACGCCCCCAGAAAAAGGGACGTTAAGATAATCGGAAGTTCCCACTTTTTATCCACTACTAAGTACTGACTTTTCATACCCCAGATTTTACCAATCTTCCCAGATTATCACAAACGTAATCTATCTCTTTTTCATTAAGATTACCATAAAAGGGAAGGGCAATGGTCCTGGCCGCAATCTGTTCAGTCACAGAAAAATCGCCCTCCTGATAGCCGAACATCTTCCGGTAAAAAGGCTGGAGGTGGATGGGGCCAAAATAATTACTGCATTCTATGCCCCTTCCCCTCAATTCCTTTAAGATCTTATCACGGTCCCCCTGGGCAAAGTCATCATTAAGCCTGACAACATATACGAACCAGCTCTTTTTAACATCCGGCGAGGTGTAGGGGATTTCTATTCCATCGATCTCTTTCAATCTCTCATTGTAGAGCTGAGCTACCCACTCTCTCTTGCTCAGGAGCTCATCCACCCGTTCTAGCTGCGCAATCCCCAAGGCGCAATTGATATCGCTCAGCCGATAGTTATAACCTAGTCTCTCGTGTTCCAGCCACCCTCCTCCCTTGCTACGACCTTGGTTTCTCAAACTCCGACAAAGCTCGGCCATCTCCTCATCATGGATCAAAATAGCCCCCCCCTCGCCAGTGGTTATCTGCTTGTTGGGATAAAAAGCAAACACAGCCCCATCGCCAAAGGAACCTGCCCTTCTTCCCTTATATTCCGCCCCTAATGCCTCCGCCGAATCCTCGATCAACCTCAGGTTGTATCTCTCTGCTATTTCCCGAAGTCGATCCCAATCTGCCGGATAGCCAAAGACATCGACGGCCAGTATGGCCTTTGTATTATTGGTGATCTTCTCTTCTATGAGATCGGTATCAATATTCCATGCTTGGGGATCGATATCAACGAAAACGGGCCTGGCACTCTCGAACAAGATGCAATTGGCCGAGGCGACAAAACTGAAGGGGGTGGTGATCACCTCATCACCTTTCCCTATACCCAAGGCCTTGATAATTAAGTGCAGAGCAGAGGTTCCACTGTTCACTGCAACGGCATGTTTAACACCTGCATACTCGGCTAACCTCTCCTCGAACTCCCCCAGCTTTGGCCCCAGGCTCAAATGTGGGGTACGCAGGACCCTGACTACCGCCTCAATCTCCCTCTCAGTGATATCTGACCTAGCTAGAGGAATTTCCTTCATTATCTTTCTTCGTAACTTTAGTTTAGATATATTAACAATGGAAACTACTTTAAAGTTCCCCCCATTTTTTAATTGCCTTCGCCGGTATACCTACAGCTTTAACATCATTAGGAATGTCTTCAATTACAACAGTACCGGCACCGATGATAGAACCTTTGCCGATCTTTACATTTGAAATGACAATAGCTCCAATGCCAATATGGGTAAGTTCTCCTACTCTTACATTTCCTGCCAGATGTGTTCCGGGGGAGATATGCGCATAGTCTCCTATGATGCAGTCATGGTCTACCGTAGCTCCGGTATTAACGATTACATTCTCACCGATTCTGGCCCCAGGGTTAATCGCCACATTGGCCATAATCACCGTCCCTGAGCCTATAAAGACATCCTGCCCTATTTGAGCCGACGGGTGAACAGCGCGGATCAACCCATATCCCAAAGGCTTCACCATCTCCCAAAGCCTCTTGCGGGATCGGTTATCCCCAACAGCCAAGATCAATCTGTAGCTATGGTGAACATCCTCCTTGAGAACCTCGAATCCCCCTATAACGGGGTATCCACAAAAATCTTTTCCTTGCATCTGCGGGTTATCGTCAATGAGGCCAGCAATCTTGTGTTTGCCCTCCTTTTCTATGATATCAATGATTACCTTACCATGCCCACTGGCTCCATAGATCAAAACCATGTTACCCTTCATCTTCTTTTACACCCTCCGCCCTGGGAGCGGGGCCAGTAAAGTCGTCATTTACCCCACCCTTGCCATAGACCCCTTCCTTTGTAACCAAGACAATCCATAAGGTCTTAAGCATGATCCAGAGGTCAAGCCACAGAGACCAGTGATCGACATACCAAACATCATATCTGATCCGCTCCTCCCAGGTTAAAAGATTGCGCCCGTGAATAAGAGCCCAGCCGGTGATCCCCGGCTTTACCAAAAGCCGCCGGCGCTGAGTGTTGTTGTACTGATCGACCTGGTAGTTCAAAGTCGGCCTGGGTCCGACGATGCTCATCTCACCCTTGAGCACATTAATGAGCTGCGGCAGCTCGTCCAGACCCCACTCCCGCAGAAACCTTCCCACCCGGGTGATCCGGGGATCATCCTGCGCCACATTGAAACCGAGACCCTGGTTCACCGCCCCGACGACCATGGTGCGAAACTTCCAGGTCTTAAACAGCTTTCCCCCTTTGCCCGCCCGTTCTTGACGAAAAAA
>JAFDHG010000095.1 GCA_019308925.1 Deltaproteobacteria bacterium | reverse complement strand
GCGCTCTCCCAACTGAGCTACAGCCCCTTTATTATTCAAATTATATGTGAGCTCTCCGCCTGTGTCAATACTTTTTGATTGACATGGATGGAGGGAAGCCCTATATTTTATAGAAAGCCGGAGTGGCGGAACTGGGAGACGCAGGGGACTCAAAATCCCCCGGGCTTTTCGCCTGTGAGGGTTCGAATCCCTCCTCCGGCACCAAATTAAGTAAAGTGTGGATCTTCCGAGCCCTCCTCCTAAGTCCATGGGGATATGGAGGGTGGCCGAAAAGGTGCGGCTGGAAACGGCCACGCCTCCCGTGTTTGGAAAGGAGGTCCAGGAGTAGGTAATGATGGGCCGATGGCCGACACGGGGTCATCGGCCCTTAAAATTTGAGGGGAACATGAAGCTACTGCTCGACGACTATTATCGGGAAATAAACTACTTGCGGATATCCATCACTGATCGGTGCAATCTGCGCTGCCGCTATTGTATGCCAGAGGAAGGGGTGGAGTTGATCGAACATAAAGAGCTCCTTACCTATGAGGAGATCCTGAAGGTGGTCGAGATCTTCGCCCGCAACGGGATTTCCAAGGTCCGCCTGAGCGGCGGGGAACCTTTGGTGAGGAAGGAGGTGGTGGACCTCATCAAAGGGATTGCGGGTACCGAGGGGATAAGAGACCTGAGCCTGACAACCAACGGGGTTCTCCTCAAGGAGTACGCAATGGATCTGGTCAAGGTGGGGCTTCGGCGCATCAACATCAGTCTCGATACCTTACGCCCTGACAGATTCGCCTATATCACCAGGAGGGACAGATTCAAGGAGGTGTGGGGGGGCATCGAAGAGGCCCTGCGGTGCCGCCTCTGCCCGGTAAAAATCAACATAGTCGTCATCAAGGGGTTTAACGATGATGAGGTAAAGGATTTCGCCCGCTTAAGCTTCACCTATCCCCTCCATGTTCGTTTCATCGAGTTTATGCCCGTGGGTGAGGCAAACGGCTGGAGCGAAGAGCAGGTGGTCCCCTACTCCCAGCTCATGGAGGAGATCATGGAGATAGGAGAGATGATCCCCATAAGACACCAGGATAACGATGGGCCAGCCAAGAGGTATTATCTAAAGGGGGGTAAGGGGGAGATCGGGTTTGTTTCCCCCATCAGCAGCCATTTTTGCTCCCTGTGTAACCGCCTCCGTCTCACCCCCGACGGGAAGATCAGGACCTGCCTCTTCTCCGATGAGGAGATCGAGCTGAAGGGTGTCTTGAGAGGATCGGGGGATGAAGCAAAGCTGGAGGAGATCCTCTATCAGGCCCTGCAGGCCAAACCGCAGGGGCACAGGATCGGGGATTTCCGCTTCAAGAAGTGTCAGAGGGGAATGTACGCCATAGGAGGATAAAAGAGATGAAGAGACTTACCCACTTGGATGAGAGGGGAAGGGCGAAGGTGGTCGATGTCACTGAAAAGGAAGTCACCTTACGGGAGGCCACAGCTAGAGGCGCGGTCTTGATGCGGCCGGAGACCTTCCAGAGGATCTCGGCAGAAGGGATAGAGAAAGGAGATGTATTGGGGGTGGCCAGGGTCGCCGGCATTATGGGGGCCAAGAAGACAGCAGAGCTAATCCCTATGTGCCACCCATTAAATATCACCGGGGTGGAGATCGCCTTCCATCCAGTAGAGGAGGAGTACAAGGTAGAGATCGAGGCACGTGTCAAGCTGAAGGGGCAAACAGGGGTGGAAATGGAGGCCTTGGTGGCGGTGGCCACCGCCGCCCTGACCATCTACGATATGTGCAAGGCAGTGGATCGGGAGATGGTGATATCTCACATCCACCTGGTGGAAAAGAAGGGAGGGAAGAGCGGACACTTTTACCGTGAGAGTACTTCACGATAGATTGAGTTTCTAAACCATTTCGGTCCCCACGTGTTTTGATCCTTACTTTAGGGGGCTAGGGGTCAAGGTTTCCAGGCTTCAAACATATTTTTACTAGTCCCCTCGAGTCCTAGAATTCTTGAATCCTGTATTTTATATAGGCTGGGGGTGAGGATAAACCCTCATGAGGGTTTGGGGAGGAGGAGATGAAGGGGAGGGTGATCGCCGTAAATAGGGCCGAAAAAAGGGGGGTCCCCAAGAGGAATGTACAGGAGGGATATCTCCAAAAGGGTTGGGGTTTGATGGGCGACGCCCATGCCGGTGAGGGGGACAGACAGATAAGCGTCCTCCCCCTGGAGGCCATGGCCCTGGCACCCCCCTCCATCAGGTCCGCCATCTCTGATGACGACTATACTGAGAACATCACCATTGAGGGAATTCCTATAGAGGAGTTGAGGATAGGTAGGAGGTTGATGATCGGTGAGGCCGAGGTCTCGATCTACCACATCGGCAAGGAGATACCTAAGGAGGAGGGAAGGTCATATATCGTCAGCCGTGAGGGGAGGTTCGGGAAGGTCACCAAAAGCGGAAGGGTCAAGGTGGGCGACCCCGTAACCCCTCTGGAGGGGGAATAATGGATTTTTTCCGGGTCCAAACCACGCAGCAGGTAAAGGAGACCCTTAAAGGGCTCACTCCCTTGGGGGGAGAGGGTGTAGTATTGGAAAATGCTTCGGGGAGGGTCCTGGCTGAGGATGTCATCTGCTCGGATGCATTTCCCCCCTTTGACCGCTCGGCCATGGATGGGTACGCCCTGCGGGCCAAGGATACCTTCGGGGCCTCTGAGGGGAGTCCCGCCCTCTTGGAGGTGTGTGGGGAGGTCAAGATGGGAGAAAAACCTGCTATCGGTGTAGGTCCCGCAGGGGCGGTGCGGATCTCCACGGGGGGGATGCTCCCGGAAGGGGCCGATGCTGTGGTGATGGTGGAGTATACCCAGGTTATCGACGAGAGGACCATCGAGGTCTTCCGGGCCGTGGCCCCGGGGGAGAATGTGATCCAGCAAGGAGAGGATATAAAAGAGGGGGAGAGGATCTTGGAGAAGGGTCATCGCCTGCGGCCCCAGGATTTGGGGGCCCTGGCCTCCCTGGGCAGGGGGATGGTGAGGGTATATCGCCGGCCGCGGGTGGGAATCATATCTTCGGGTGATGAGGTGGTCCCCATAGACTCCGTTCCTCAAGGAGGGGAGATCAGGGACACAAATCGCTATACCCTCTGGGCCTTGACCCTGGAGGCGGGGGGAGAGCCCTTCCACTTCGGCATCGCCAAGGACGAGCTGAGGGACCTGCAAGGGAAGCTGGAAGAAGGGCTTGCTAAAAGTGATGTGGTGGTGATCTCGGGGGGGAGTTCGGTAGGAACAAGGGACCTCACCATCGAGGCCATTGGCTCCCTGGCGCAGGCGGAAATCCTCCTACACGGGGTGGCGCTGAGCCCTGGCAAGCCGACCATATTGGCCAAAGTTGGCGAAAAGGTGATCTGGGGGCTGCCAGGACACCCTGTATCAGCCATGGTGATCTTTATTACTTTAGTAGCCCCTTCCCTCTGGAGGATGGGCGGGCGCAAGGACTGGGATACCCCCTATCCCTGGACCCTCAGGGCGAAGGCCTCCAGAAATATCCCATCGGCCCAGGGCAGGGAGGACTATGTGAGGGTCAAATTTGCCCTGGAAGGGGATGAGCTGGTGGCCGTCCCCATATTTGGGAAGTCAGGGTCCATATCTACGATGGTGAAGGGGGATGGTCTGCTCAGGGTCGAGATGGACTCCGAGGGAGTCGAGGAGGGAGAAGAGGTAGAGGTATGGCCTTTTTGAAAGCCTTTTTCAAATAAAGCCATTTCCAGATTGGTTGTTGGAATGGAAACGATTTGAGGGGTCAACTCTCAGGGTTCGAGGGCTCCAGGGTTCAAGGATTCTAGAGGGAAACAAGCACCTGAACCCTTAAATCCTAGAATCCTTTTTTCGATTTGAGGAGAATAAAACATAGAACCATCGATCTATATAGTAAAGCCCCCGCCTTAAAAGGCGGGGCTTCTTGGCTTTCCTAAAAACATCTTCTCCCCCTCCCCTTACCCCTCCCGCCAGGGGAGGGGAATGTGTAATAATGCCATTCATCCCCGCTTTAATAAGCGGGGCATGCTGGCATAGTATCGTAACTCTAGAACCCTATCATCATGATCCCCCCTGC
This sequence comes from Deltaproteobacteria bacterium, assembly GCA_019308925.1. NCBI lineage: Bacteria > Pseudomonadati > Myxococcota > Myxococcia > Deltaproteobacteria bacterium. The sequence goes on along the minus strand of JAFDHG010000095.1, from coordinate 1,253 downwards.
CACCAGAGGGATGGTCAGGTTGTCGTCCAATTTTAAGGTGAAGAGTTCGGCAAGGGTAGCTCCTAACACCCCTGCTGTGCCCCAAAAGAGGTTGCCCGTCATGGTACAGGCCACCACGATCATCCCGGTGGCGAAGAAGGCGATGCTCCCCTCCACGGTCTTTTCCCGAAAAAGCTGGATCCTCCCCCAACTACTGCCCACAATGCCTGCCGAGGCATCGCAGATGATGAGGATATAGAGGCTGGCGATGGCCACCTCCTTAGGGAAAATGAGGATGGTCAACAGCGTACCGATGATGAAGTAGGTGGACCCGATGAGCCCCTTTCTCTCCCGCTCCCGGAGGAAGCGGGATGAGATGATCCGATCGAATAGCTCCCTGTACCCCTTGTGGAAATGCCTTAGGATATCACCGAAGATGTAAAAGGCGAAGATGGGGAGCAGGATTGTCAAGGCTGTTTCCTTGGAGATATAGTGATACACAATGGGGATGGCAAGGGGGTAGGTGTGCATCATCTTTCGACGGATCTCCAGCCAGGGTATCATACCCACTCCCGCAACTTCTCTATCTCTTCTGGTGATAGGGGACGACACTCCCCTGGTCGGAGTCCCTTCAAGGTGAGGGAGGCAAATCTGATCCGCTTGAGCTGCAAGACAGGGTGATGAATCGCCGCAAAGGTCCTCTTGATCACCCGGTTTCTCCCCTCCCGCAGGGTAACCCTTAGCCAGGAGTTCTTTGTGAGCCTCCTCATCGGTGTGACCTTCAAGGGAGGCCCCATCCCATCCTCTAACTTTACCCCCTTCTCCACCCTCTTTATCTCCTCCGGGGTCAGTACCCCTCTTACCTTTACCAGATAGATCCTGGGGGCCCCGTAGTGGGGATGGGTGAGCTTCATAGCCAGCTCCCCATCATTGGTGAGTAACAGGAGCCCCTCGGCGTCGTAGTCGAGCCTCCCCACAGGGAAGACCTTGGCCTTGAGCTTCGGGATGAGATCCATTACGGTGGGCCTCCCCTCGGGGTCCTTTAAGGAGGTAATGACCCTCCGAGGTTTGTAGAGGAGGTAATAGACCTTGGGGCAGCGGCGGGGGACCAGCCTTCCATCCACCCTAATCTGATCAAGATAGGGATCGGCCTTGAACCCCAACTCCCTGATCACCTCGCCGTTGACGCTGACTCTACCTGTGAGGATCAGGTCCTCTCCGCCTCGCCTAGAGGCAACTCCTGCCTCGGAGAGGACCTTTTGCAGCCGCACCAG
>JAFDHG010000094.1 GCA_019308925.1 Deltaproteobacteria bacterium | reverse complement strand
TTGCTGTCGGAAGATTTGAGCCCTGATCAAGTGGTAGAAGGGGTCAAGGTGGAGAGCCCTTTTGGTCTGTCAACTGACCCAGCATGAAGGGGGTTGGCTGTTGATCCATAAGTTACCTCACTATATCTTATGAGGGCCTTTATCTGATTTTGGATCCTTCCTCCTTAAGGGGATATGAACGGGTGGCGATGCATAACAAACGGGTGGAAGGTGGAGTTAAGGTTTTGTGGATTTACTGACAACACACGATTTGATAATAATTTGACATTTTTCTATTTGAACGTATAATGGTATTATGTCAAGCAAAATATTTTTTGTCAGAAATATGGAGGACAGATGGATGATTACGACAAAACTAGGACGGAGGGGACAAATTACCCTTCCCCGGACCGTTCGCCACTGGCTTAACCTTAGTGAAGGAGATCGGATTGCCTTTGTGCGCCGCGGGGATGAGATCATTCTACAGCCCCTCATTCGAACCTTGCAAGACCTGAGGGGTAGTGTTCCTGTATCCGCCCCCCAGGATTTCTCGGCCATCCGTCAAGAGGTGGTTCAGGCCCATGCCCGAAAGGTTGTGAAAGGTGAAGTCTGAGCGTGTTTTTGCTGACACGAATCTGTTTCTGCGGTATCTGACCAACGATGTGCCGGAACAAGCCGATGCCGTTGAACGTTTGCTTCGCCGCGCCGCAGCCGGAGAGCTGGTCTTGGTAACCAATGAACTGGTTATAGCAGAGATCGTGTGGACGCTGGAGACATTCTACCAACTCTCCCGAGAACAAATTAGAGATAAGGTCCTGGCGATCTTTAACACCCCTGGCGTTGAACTGGTGGATGGGAACTTGGTGCTGCAGGCGATTATCTGGTACGCTGAGAAAAACGTCGATTTTATTGACGCATACAACGCAACCTGGCTCCTTAGTCAGGGATTGAAGGGTGTCTATACATTTGACCACAAACACTTCTCCCGCCTAGAAGGGATTACGGCGAAGGTGCCAGTAGAGTAACACATATAAGGGGATCAGATCTTGATTTTTGAATTTTTTATTGGGTGAATAGAGCGATAGGCGGGGAAGGGGTTACCAGTTTAAATTGGCCTTGGATTTTCCATGAGCTTCCTTTTCTGAAAGAAAAAGGGAATTGACATTTTTTTGACCATCAGAGTTCACATTTTGTGATAAAAATGAACTATATGAGACAAAAACATCGTGAGATGCAGAAGGAGTTCCTCAAGCTCTCTCCCGCACAAAGGGTTGAGAGGATGGATGAGTTGTTCATTGAGGGCCTAGCACTATATGCCTATCAGAGGGGGGTCCCCCTAGATGAAGCGTATAAAGAGATTAGTAAAAGAGGTAGATTCTTTACTGAGGATGTTCGCCAAAGAGAGGAACTATAGAGACCTTAAGGTCGCTCTCATTGGTGGGATCGCCGCCATTGCCCATGGAGTGGAGCGGGCTACAAGCGATATAGACTTTCTCATTCATGCCGAGCCGTCTGAAAATCTGCTTGAGGATCTCTCCGGGTTTTTGAAAGAGAATGGGTATCACAAGATGAGGACGTATAAGGCAGGGCTGGATTCCACAGATCCTCTCCAGCATGACCTCATTCTGCTGGAAGAAGACAGAAGGATGGATTTTCTCATTGCTCGTTATCAATGGGAGCTGGAAGGTTTGCAAAAGGCTGAGCAGGGGAGGCCCTTATATAGAGGTACCGCAATTTATCTATTTCCTAAGCCCCATCTTTTGGCCATGAAGCTCAAGGCAGGAGGTCCTAAAGATGATATGGATGTGTTCTATCTCTATCAGCTCCTCAAGGATGATGAACGGATAAAGGCGGAAGAGCTGGCAGAGATCGTCCGAAGAAAAAAGAGGCTCAGGGGGATATTGCAAAGGTACAGAAAGGCGTGAAGAAGGGAGGGGTCATGAAAGAGGATAAAATGAGAGAGGACTATGATGAGATAGACCTAGAGAGGACTATGATGAGATAGACCTTTACGATTACCTGCGGGTGATCTGGAGGTGGAGGTGGATGATCGTTATTGGAGTTATTGTAACAATACTGGTGTCAATACCAGCGTCGTATTTGGTGCGCAGCTATGAGAGTCAGGGGGTGTTGAGGGTGAGCGGGGCAGGTTTAAAACTAGTCTTGCCTCAATATAAGATATATTCCGAGAACTTTTTGACGCCTGATTTTTTCCTCAGTTATGTGAAAACGCACGATGTAATCTCCGAGGCAGGGATTGATGACCTTGAGGAGAAGATTAGAAAAATGGATAGTCTCCAAGAAAATGTTGAGGTCGTTTATGCCTATGGTGCCGAAGAGATTGAGAAGGGAGTTACACAATTCGATCCGGCAAAACAATATGTGACTGCCCTTAGATTGAATTGGAAAATGTCTTCTCCACGTTCTGCTCAGCAAGTTATAGGGGCGTTAGGCAACTTCATAAAATATTCCATAGAACGCAAGATGCTCGATGATTATGTGAAGGCAAGGTATGAAGGTGTGTATATTAATGTTCACCAATTGGAAAACAAGCTCACTAATCTCAGCTTTGCCCTTAGACAGAAACAACAAAAGTTCGAGGATCTGAAAAGGATCGCCAAACGCTTCCCCCATACCGATAAAACATTGGCGAGAGAAGTAGTCTCAGTCGATAAGGGAGGGCATCTTTATCTACCGCCATCGACCCAGATGGTGGCGACTGATGCATCTATTAGTGACATAAAATTAAGTATGACCGATACCAGCCGCGATCTGGGGATCAATAAGGTTCGGTTGGAATTTTTCTCTTTCCTGAAGCAAGAGGTCAAAAAGGAGAGCCCTGATGATTTGTTTATTTATCTTAACTCACTCAAAGAGGAGTTTTTTAAGGGTAAGGATTTAAAACAAGAAGAAATCTCTATTGTCAGAAATGAGGTCTTTGCTGATTTTGCCAGGTTTGAGCATCGGTTTCAGGATGTGATGCAGTTTGTCTCCGGTCCCACCCTGCCGGAGAGGGCCAAGCCCTCCAAGAGACTTGTAGCTGCTGTCGCCTTTGTCCTGGGGCTGTTTTTCTTCACCCTGCTCGCCTTCTTCCTGGAGTTTATCCAGCGGGGCAGGGGGCGAGAGAGGATTGAGGGTGGAAAGAAGGGCAAGAAATAGACATCAATGTGCCATGACGACTACGCCATTCACGAACCACAAAAACCGATAATCCCCCCTCACCCCCCTTTAGAAAACCGAAGGTGACCCTTTGGCCAGGGGGGATGGGGAATTTTAAACCTATTTTCTGAGCATTTTCTTAGAGAACGCTTGAATGATTTCACATTGTGATGTATATTAAAGATATCAAAATGTGCATTTTGGAGATGATATCATGAAGCAGAACATTACCTTGACCTTGCGTCTGCCCCCTGAGCTCTATCAGGAGGCCAAGAGGGTCGCTCAAGAAGAAGGGGAATCTTTTAATGCCTTTTTTCGGAGGCTCCTGGCGGAGAAGCTGCGCAAGGTGGAAGAGAAGCGGTTGTTTGACTTCTTCTCCCTCGTTGCCGAGCATTCAGAGGAAACGGATGTTGACTATGCCTTTCAGGCCCAGAGAGAGGTAATTTCGGAAAATGAGTAATGAGCCCCAACGAGGGGAGCTGTGGTGGGTTGATTGGTCTCTAGGGAGAGGTTCTGAGCAGCAGGGTACTCGCCCGGCCCTCGTGATTCAAACCGATGCGGCGAATCTAAATCCCCGCTATCCCAACACCATCGTTTTGGCCGTCAGCACCAAGGGGAAGCCTGTTCCGTTTCATATCGCGGTGAAACCGACGGTTCAAAACGGGCTTGGAGAGTTATCCTATATAAAATGCGAGCAGATTCTCACCATCTCTAAGAGACGTTTGACGCGTAAAATTGGAACCCTGGAAGCAGAGTTCCTACAACAGGTAGAAAAGGCCATCACGTTGGTCCTAAATATTTGAGCAATCCATCATGACAGAGTGTCACTCACGAACGATGAAAATCCCCCTTTACTAAAGGGGGAAGAACTCCTCTGGCTGAAGAGCCACCTTAGGCCTTTTTTTGTAAAGGGAGGTGGGGAGGGATTTGGGCAGTCTATTTTCTGAGCAAAGCGTTTGACAATGTGGCTACAATTTTCTATAATATTGCTACATCAGGAGGGGAAACGATGCAGAAGGTTGGGATTAGAGAATTGAGAAATAAACTGAGCCACTATCTTAACCAAGTTGAAGAGGGGAAGCGCTACGAACTAACAAAGAGGGGTGAAGTGATTGCCCTCTTGATCCCCGTTCAGGAGGAGAAGATGTACAAAGGTCTCAGGGCGCTGACCGAGGAAGGGATGGCCTTCTGGACAGGTGATAAACCCAAGGGGGCCTCCCAGCCTGTGAAGAATCGTGGTCGCCTGCTATCTGAAATAATCATTCAAGATCGCAGATGAGATGATTCTCTATCTTGATACCAGCGCTCTGGTAAAGCTCTATGTGGATGAAGAGGGTTCAGAGAGAATTAGGGGATTGGTAGAGTCTGCCCAGGTCATTGCTACTTCACGCGTTTCTTATGTGGAGGCTAGGGCAGGGGTTGCGAGGAAGCTTCGCGAAGGCGACTTGACCGAAAGAGAATATAGGCAGATCCTTGAAGATTTGGAAAAAGATTGGAAGAGCTATTTCATCGTAGAGGTCTCCGAGCGTGTAACCAGGATCGGTGGAGAGTTGGTGGGAAGACACCCCATTAGGGGGTTCGATGCTATCCATCTAGCTTCAGGAATATTGTTGAAGAACAGAACAGAAGAAGAGGTCTTGTTCGCTTGCTTCGATGAGAGACTTAAGGAAGCGGCCAAATCCGAGGCCCTGCTCGTTTAATAAGTTAAAAGGGAAAAATAGATGATAAAGACCGGATTGGGTTCGAGGCGAAAAAGGGTCTGATATGGAGAAAGTTATCCTTGTCACCGGAGGGGCGGGGTATATAGGGAGCCATGTGGTAAAGGAGTTGAGAAAGAAGGGTTATAGGCCCCTGGTCTATGATAACCTCTCCACAGGCCATCAATGGGCAGTAAGAAGGGATGAGTTGATAGAGGGGGATTTAGAGGATAAATTGCATTTGCAAGAGGTCCTCGAAAAAGAGAAGCCGCTAGCAGTGATGCACTTTGCTGCAAACGCCATAGTGAGCGAATCAGTAGAGCGGCCAGAGATCTATTTCCGCAACAACGTTATCAATACCTTTAACCTCTTAGAGGCAATGCTGGCAAGTGGGGTGAAATATTTTATCTTTTCTTCCAGCGCTGCTGTCTATGGCAATCCGCACCAGATCCCCATCCCCGAAGATCATCCATTGAGCCCGATGAACCCCTATGGAGAGGGAAAGTTCTTTGTGGAGAAGGCCTTACGGTGGTACGAGAAGGCCCATGGCCTAAAATATATCTCACTTAGGTATTTCAATGCTGCTGGGGCCGATCCAGAAGGGGAGCTGGGAGAGGCCCACAATCCAGAAACCCACCTCATCCCCCGTATCTTGGAGGTAGCCTTGGGCAAGAGACCCTTTATAGAGATATACGGCATTGATTACGACACCCCTGATGGCACCTGTATAAGGGACTACATTCACGTAACCGATCTGGCCCAGGCCCATATCTTGGCCCTGGAGGCCCTCTTGGATGGCACCACCAGCAATGTCTACAATCTGGGAAATCAAAGGGGGTTTTCCGTAAGGGAGGTGGTGGAGGCATCCAGAGGAGTAACAGGACATCCCATTCCAACAAAGGAATCTTCCCGAAGGTCGGGAGACCCTCCTGTGCTGGTGGCCAGCGCAGAGAGGATAAAGAGCGAGTTGGGTTGGGGGCCTCAATATGATGATATGAAGATGATTCTGGAGACGGCATGGGGGTGGATGCAAAGGAAATGATGCTCGAAATTTTTGGCCGGATATCACCCTGGTGTCAGTCTTCCCTTAAAGATATGTCTTCTTAAATTCTTTATCTAATCGCTCACTAAACCCTTTGAGCAGCTTTTCTCTCTCTAAAAGATATCCCACCACTTAAGCTACCGCAGAATAAAGTAGTTTACATGCCCTTTTTAAACTATGCTTAAGGAATACAGCGCTACATTCAGGTATCTCCTGGTCATTATAGACATCGTCATTATTCTGCCCGCTTTTTGGCTAGGATATTATCTGCGCACGGGGCCTCTATCTGAGTGGTTTGAGAAAGGACTTGGCCCTCTGCAAGACTACGCATGGCTGGTTTGCTATCTGATCATATTTACTCCCTTAGCCCTATATCTATTGGGAGCATATAGACCCTTCCGTACGGAAAATCTCCTCAGGATAATAGCAAGGCTATTCATCAGCGTGATATTGATCATCGGCAGCGAAGCGGTCATTCTATTCTTCAAGCAGGAATGGATGTATAGCCGCTCGTTGCTTTTGGGCTGGGGACTTATCTACTTTGCCCTTATTGCCTCAGAGAGGGTATTGTTGGTCTCTTTTTTGAGAAGCGTTCGAAGGGGGGGGTTCAATTTTAGACGAGTAGCTATTGCGGGAACAGGGAAAGAGGCACAAGAGGTGGTTGAGGAGATAAATGCCAATAGGTTTTGGGGATTAAGAATTGAGGGGATAATAACAGAAGGGGAGAAAACTGAGGGGGAGATATTTGGCCTGAAAATATTGGGCAGTTTGAGGGAAATAGAAAGTATCATAAAAAAACATGTAATTGACGACCTTTATTTTACCTTGGGGACCTTCCATGACTCTTTACTAATGGTGACTGAAACCTGTGCCCTGGTGGGATGTTCTCTCTATATAGTGCCACCAATAAGAGATGGATATTTCACCAAGATAAGAACCAACAACCTCGGTTCAATTCCCTTATTATCCTGTCGTAACGGCCCAATCGCCCCCCTGCAATTATTTGTCAAGAGGGAAGTAGATCTTCTTATCTCCGGTATGGTTATGCTAATCTTCCCTCTCATTTTTTTGATCATAGGGGTAATGATAAGATTAGACTCTAAAGGACCTATCTTGTACGCCTCTACAAGGGTCGCTCACAACAGGAGAAAATTCAAATGTTACAAGTTCCGCACCATGGTAAAGGACGCCGATAAACTCGTCCATCTCCTCAAGGAGGTGGATGAGATTGATGGACCGGTGAGGAAATCATCAAAGGACCCAAGGATTACAAGGGTGGGGCGGTTCTTGAGGAGGTATAGCATCGATGAGATCCCCCAATTTATCAATATCTTCAAGGGGGAGATGAGTCTGGTCGGTCCCCGGCCACCCTTGCCTGACGAAGTCGAGCAGTACAAATTAAGTGATCTACGGAAGTTGAGCATGCCTCAGGGCATCACCGGTCTCTGGCAGGTGAGTGGCAGGGATGCGGTAAAGAGCTTTGATGAGCGTTTAAAGCTGGATCTAGCTTATATAGACAATTGGTCCTTATGGCTCGATCTTAA
>JAFDHG010000093.1 GCA_019308925.1 Deltaproteobacteria bacterium | reverse complement strand
GAGATTCCTTTCTTTGTTCAATTTCTGCTAAGACCTCGTCAAATAGTGCATTGGATTCGGAATTGGGCAAGCTTGATCCGACAGTTAACACCATCATCAATTCTGTCCCGGATATGAGGGGTGGATCTGCCTTTCTGAATTCATAGAGGGCTCTTGCCTTGTTCCTGTTTTCGTTATGCACCCCAATGGCTTCAGCCAGATCACCATCAGTGATCTCTCTTCCCACAAACTCTTCGAGGCTCTTCCTGAACGTATTTAACTCTGCATTAAAGAATTCAAAGGACGATTCATCACAGACAGTAGGGATGTTTACGAAATGAAAATAGGGAAATTTCAGAGAATAGTTCCATACGCTGTAACTCCTGACCATGCTGTCACAGCCATGGGGGATAACCATACCGGAGAGAAAACCATATTTATCCTTCACCGAAAGATCAAAGCAGCTGCGGACAAAGGGACATACGATGGTCTCCAGTAAGGTATCCCCCTTCGTGATAGGCTCATGGATATCTCCCCTCATCCGAAAAGGGACACATCCGGCTGCAGTGATCATCTCCAAAGGGACAAAGGAACAGATATAGCCAATCACCTTTTTGCCTTCACCGTTCAGTTCCTTTGCCCTGAGCCCGTAATCCTTGTAATACTTTTCTACCTTGGACAAAATGTTCATCTCTGTGTCATTCATCGGCCTTCTCCTTTTCACAATCTAAGGAAATCCGTGCGTTTTTTGGGGAGCGGCAAAACAAGGAAGAAATCCCCCAATTGTAATGACCAGCCGAATACAAAATACATGATTTGGCCCGGAAGATCAATACGAATATCTGCCGAAGTAACTGCATCAGAACTGAAAGATTCTTGATTCAGACGCTATTTGCAAAGTTTTTCACAAGAAAAACCACGTTTTCCACCATCTGAGGCTGATGGCGTCGCCTTTTGGTGCTCTCTAAAGTAGTCCAGCAATTGACATGAAAGCTGGTCGGTTCAAGGTGCTAAGCTTTCCATGGCAATGATCGCTGCACCCAGAGCAGCCGTGAGATGGGGTTCCGGCGGCACAATGATATCGTGACCTCTAATTTCCTTCATTGCCTTAACAAGACCTGCGTCTCTCGCCCCGCCGCCCACCAGGGCCACATCCTTTTCAACACCTAACCTCTCTGCCAAACTGTTGATCTGGGCTGCAAGAGCTCTGTGTATACCCGCCAAAAGGTCCTCCTTTGCGACCCCTTCGGCGATCCTGGATATCGCCTCAGATTCTGCGAATACGGCGCATCCCGTGTTAAAATTCACTCTCTTTTGGGATCTTAAGGACAAATCACCGATATCTTCAACCTTGACCTGTAAAACTTTGGCTATCACCTGCAATATCCTGCCGCTACCTCCGGCGCACTTTCCACTCAATAAAAAGTTGTGCACGCTTCCGTTGTCATCCGTGCGAATGACCTTAGTATAAAGATCTCCGACATCAATGACCGTCCTCACAGAAGGGCAAAGAGAAGAAACCCCCTTTGCGTGGCACAATATATCCGTCTTTACTTCGTCTGCAAAGGTCACCAGTTTTGATCCATATCCAGTAGCGACTGTATGGACAATATCCCCTGGTGACAGGCCTGTCTCGGAAAGGAGCGTCTCCTTCACTCTATCAGCAGTTGCCTGGTAATCTCCCCCTGAGGGGCATTCAGAGGACCCTAAGGGCTTTTGATCACCGAGGATGATTCCTTTCGAGAAGCATGAACCGATATCAATACCCAATACAACGGCCATTTTTTCACCTATCTAATGTGATATGATACCCTTTTGCAGACGATTTTCCAATCTCATATCCTTCAAATTGACACCGTCTGGAATGATATGCTTTCTGCTGAATGCGGAGTTATACGGCCTTACTAATGTCAAATTTTGAACCTGACCCTTGTGGTATTTCCAAAACGATACGTTTATGGTTTCCACTTTATAACCTGATTTTTGAAATCTATGCTATATTCAAGACCTCGCAAAAAATTCATACCGAGTAACCCGTCATGTCTTACCGAAGGACCCCTATGCCCTATAATCAATAGATATATATCGGTCTTTTCATGCGGTCCGACTTTAACGTAACTCAGTTTCGTCAACCTGGCCCTGATCACTTTTCCTCCTACCACCCGTACTGCAACCCTTTTTGATTGCTTGATATTCAATTGATCCGCGATCTCTTGATGGAGTGTTATAAGTTCAGCACCGGTATCCAGAAGGAGCAAGACCTCAATTTCCTTTCCTCCGTAGCCCAGCGTGACAGGAACAAATACGTGATTACCCTTTACAATCACCTTCATTTCATATTTTTTTTGAGCGATTTGCCCCTCTTGCCTTTTCTCTTCCGCTAACTCTTCCTCTGTTTCTCGTTTCCGAAGATCTTCCAATTCCCTTTGTTCCCTCTCCAGAATGACCGATCTCTCATGCTCAGAAAGGTGACCGGACTTATCTTCATAAACTGTCACGTTATCCCTGTATTCATTGGGTATCTTGCTCTCATCATCAACAAAATGAATCGTTCCGTCTCTATCAATATACTTGTAAAACTCAGAGCGCAGTTCGATGGGGAACAACAAAGTTAGAACTAACAAAAATAACAGAGTAAATAAACCTGCATTCTTTTTACCCATATTCACTTCCTTTTGCCCTTATTTTCTCCTGGCCCATCTCACCTCAACCTTATCTTCTGCGCCCTATACGTATCCATTATCCCTGACTCCCTCAAGCTGTAATAGGGATCCCTAACATAAATTAAACATTATCTCATCCAGCAACCTTTGCAAAGCAAAATCCTTGCCAAGGACCTCCATACTGAATTAGTCCTGGCGGTTATGGGAAAGACAAAGATGAAAAAAGACAACTTAGATGGTAAGGTCTCACCTCTTGTCTTTTGGTGTTTTGAGCTTTTTGGTCAGAAAAGTGTTATAAAATAAGCTGAGAACTAGGATAATGGTTGCTCCCTTTTTCATAACCTCACTCACCAGAAATTTCCCGGAATCTATGCCCCCTAAAAGGCTTTCCAACTCCTTGCGTAATTTCTTGCTAGCTGGTAACCTTTGCATGGATGGCCTCCTTTCCCTTTGCTAAGTTCTTTGAACCACCTACCTTAACAGGTGGCCACCCATTTTTACAGGAAGTTTAGGGCATCGCCCAAGTGGTCCTTTAATACCAACTCTTGGGGCTATGGAATAAGGTGGATCTGTTCGAGATTGTTACCTTGAAACTCTTAATTGGTTCCTAATAGTCTCAGGCAGAGTCCATTCAGCACTTTTAATAATAGGTAATGCCGACAGAGGCAAGGTTTTGTCGCGTAAGTAGATGTACCGAAGGGGGTTAAAAAAAGAATGAAGAAGACTGAACAGGGGAGTCCTCCCTGGGGAAGGTGGATGGTCTTGGACGAGGGGAAAAACTACAAGGTAAAGCGCATAGAGGTCTATCCTGGAAAGCGGTTAAGTTATCAGAAACACTTTAAACGCCAGGAGCACTGGAGGATCGTTCAAGGGCAAGGGAAGGTAACCCTGGACGGACAAGAGATCCTTGTCAAGGAGTGGGATGGGGTGGAAATACCTGTGGAGGCTGCCCACCGCATAGAGAATACAGGAATGAAACCCCTCATTTTTATTGAGGTGCAATGGGGGCAATATCTGCAGGAGGATGATATCATCCGTCTGGATGATGACTATGGGAGGGTTGGATAAGGCCTCTTCTCGATCCATCAAACGTCAAAAATGTTCAGAAAAGTTTAGGAGAAAAAAAGATGAACGTTATCATCATGGCCGGAGGAGCAGGAACCCGCTTTTGGCCGATGAGCAGGTTACGATGCCCCAAGCAGTTCCTCAAAATTTTCGGGCCTCGTTCCCTCGTTGAGGAAACCTTTCTGAGGGTTGCTCCTCTTGTTGAACAACGGAATATTTATATCATCGTCAGCGAGATTCATAGAGCGCTGACCGAAGAGGTCTTCAAAGGGAGGGAGGTCAAGATCGTCACGGAGCCACTGGCCAGAAATACGGCTCCTTGCATAGGTCTCGGGCTCATTCATATCCTAAAGGACTATGGAGATGGCCCTGTGATAGTCCTACCGGCGGATCATTACATTGGAAATGTGGAGGCCTTTCAAGATACAACCCGCCGTGCTGTTGCCTTGGTAACAAAGGGGGGTATTGCCACTATCGGTATCGTTCCTACCAGGCCTGAGACCGGTTACGGTTACATCAAAGCGGGGAAATCCCTCTCAGGAGAGGCGGAGGCGTTCCGAGTGGAGGCCTTTGTGGAGAAACCCTCCCTGGGCATGGCGACGCAACTTTTGTCAGAGGGGGGATATTATTGGAACGCAGGGATCTTCGTCTTTCAGGCCCAGACCATGATGGAGGAGATCAGGCGCTGCCTTCCCGAACTATATGAGGGGCTGATGTATCTGCGGGACTCTTTGGGAAAAGAGGGCTTTGGGGAGAAGTTGAGGGAGGTGTACCAAAAGATCACCCCTATATCCATCGACTATGGAGTCATGGAGAGGGCCACCTCTGAGGTATTTGTCATCCCCGGGCGTTTCCCCTGGAGTGATGTAGGGAGCTGGCAGGCCATCTTTGAACTGAGGAGCCACGAGCGGAACAAAGAGGGGAACCTCGTCGATGGCAATGCTATCGTCCTCGACTGCAAGAACACCTTTGTCCAGTCGCGATCAGAGCGACTGATCGGGTGCATAGGCCTGGAGGATATCATCATCGTAGACACCTCCGATGCCCTCCTTATCTGCCACCAAGGTTCTTCCCAGGACGTCTGTCGGGTTGTGGAGCTTATCAAAGAGAGGGGGTTGGAGGAGTTGATTTGAAGTCACCCCCTGAAACCCCCAACAAAGTGGTTTCACTGATAAATATAGAAACCTAGTTGGATGACCCAAAGGACATCCGTAAATATTCTGAGAGGAGATTGCGGAATTGGTATCCAAGCCACTTTATCCATATCCATCCTCCAGTTAAGAAAAAGCCTGTTTATGAACACCCTAGCGACGTTCCTGAAAAAAGACGGGTCAAATGGAAAAAACCACCCAAGATCACAGTAGTCGAAGTTGATGAACCACTCCCTCGCGAGAGCCTTGAAAGACTCAAACACCTCGTCACAAAAGCAGCCCTCAGGAAGCTAAAAGAGCTTGAGTAAGAAAAAGAATAAGAATTGGATTTATTCTCGCATTCATTTAAAACAAAAGATGAGAAGGGCTTTTAAAACCATGATCATGGCACAAATTTTGCTAGATACAAAAAGGAGAAGTATTTGCGTTAGAATGAACTTAGCTTAGGGAAATCAGCTAATAAAAGGAGGTGAAGATATGAAAAAGGGGGTTCAAGTATTATCGATCGTAGTTCTGGCATCACTCTTCTTTATAAGTAGTTGCACCCTCCCTCTTCTAAGGCATAAAGGGCCCACCGATGATGAGATAAGCCAGCTCATTCGCACTGCGCCGCCGGCTGATGCATATCCTGACGCCCCTGCTCTCGTCATATTTGATCAGGACATCATCGAGGTCTTTCCAGATGCAAGCTACAAAGCCACGTACCACAAGGTAATAAAGGTCCTTGCAGAACGGGGCAAGAGGTATGGCGATATTCGCTTCGGGTTTAACTCCCGCATGCAAAAGGTGAAAATCCTCCACGCAAAGACCACAACCCCTGATGGAGAAACAATACCCTTGAAAGAGAATGCCATCAAGATTGTAACCCCATACAGTTGGTATCCCGAATACAGCGATTACAAACAGCTGACCTTCTCCATGCCAGGGGTCCTAGTGGGTTCGGTCATTGACTATGAGATCTTGCTCGAAGGAAAGCCGTCGATTAAAGATCATTACTCAGACCATCTCTTTTCCCAGGGTCGCAGTCCCATTCTTCTGTCACGGCACAAGGTCATTTTACCCAAAGATAAGGAATTGAAGTATCTGGCGTTGCATGCTCCAAAAGGGATCGACCCCTCCCCTTTGATAAGCTATGAGGCAGACAAGAAGGTCTATCTCTGGGAGTTCAGAGACATCCCCCAGATCCTGGATGAGGGGTGACGGATGCCTCCTGAAGGCGAGTTCGCCTTCAA
>JAFDHG010000092.1 GCA_019308925.1 Deltaproteobacteria bacterium | reverse complement strand
TGATCGCGAATATCATCACCCTGGACGTAGCCTATTTTCCGACCGCTTGAATCTCGAATGTCGTTCCCTTGAATGTGGCCGATTTTCCTGCCGCTTTTATCCCTAATATCATTTCCTTGCATTTTTACATTTGTCATAACAACCTCCTTTTCTAAAAACGGAGTTCGGCGGCCTCCCGTTAGCCCGGTCCGCTACATGCGATTATTAGACGCTAAGTGATCCAATTCCATTCCCAGGGGAATCCAAATTCTTCTATCTCATGAATCTTTACGTCTTCCGATTCTCCTACCAAACCGCGAAAACCACTTTAATCCTATAAAGATAGAAACCACTTATCCCTTTACAGTTGAAATAAGGATCTTTTCCAAATACGTGAAAGTACACTTTATCATATTACCTCATCCTCGGGCAATAAAAAAAGGCCCCTTGTGTCTGGATGGGTCAAGCGTTTATTTGGTTTTTGTACTGCTTTAGGGCGGGATGGAGGTTAACGCCACTTTTCGAAATCCAAAACAGAAAAAAGCTATAATTACGGAAGCTTAAAGCTGTTCAGATGGGGTAGGATGATGGTTATTTACCCTTTTTGTGATCCTCCCAAGTTTTCCTGATTTGCTCAATATCTTTCTCGGTGAAAAGCCTCCGTCCCCCCTTGTTGTCACGCCAAATAACAGGAAATAATACTCCCTCGTATTTCCTGAAGGTCTTCCGGCTGATCCCTATAAGCTTGCAGGCTTCAAAAAGTGAGTAAAAGTTTTTTGTTTTGTGATAGTGATAATGCCTGTTTTTGCTAAAGAATTCTGCCCTCTTACTCCATAAGGCTTCCAGTTGGTTGGCCTGGTGCTTTGTGAAAATCCTGAAGCCAGTTGTAGGATCTTTTTGAGCTATAGGGAATAATGTGCCTTCATGGCGCCGGTAAGTCTTACGGTCGATACCGAGAATCTTACAAACCTCTAATAGTGAGAGATAATTCGCAGTCTTTCGATTTCTATTTGATTTTGAAATAATAGTGGTTGTTGAAAAGCACAGTTTTGGTAATGATTCTATGTGCTTGGGCGTGGCTTTCGAAGATTTATTTTTATCTTGGAAACTAGTCGCAAATCGATTGGAAAGTGCTTCTGCTAACTGATTGAAATCTTTCAGAAAAAAAATGACTTTCGAAATATCTTCGTGGTTTCCAGACTTTCCTCGAGGGTCATGGGGGGGAGGATGGTGGGGAGCCGGCGCGCCAGCATGGTCTTTCCTGCCCCTGGGGGGCCGATCATAAGGATGTTATGTCCCCCTGCCGCCCCTATCTCCAAGGCCCTCTTGCCATGTTCCTGCCCCTTCACCTCCCGGAAATCCTCGGTATACTCCCCCCCCTCTTGGAAGACCTCCTCCATATCGACCTTTACAGGAAGGATCTTCCTCTCACCCCGTAAAAAACCCACCACCTGCGCTAGCCCCCGCACGGGCAATACCTCTATTGCCACCACCACCGCTGCCTCCCTCGCATTGGCCCCGGGCAACACGATTCCCCGCAATCCTGCCTTCTTGGCCGCCATTGCCATGGGAAGTCCACCCCTAACAGGTTTTATCCCTCCATCCAGGGAGAGTTCCCCCAAAAAGAGGTAATCCCGCAAGGGGTCTTGGGGGACGATGCCTTGGGCCGAGAGGATCCCCAGGGCGATGGGCAGATCGAAGGCTGATCCCTCCTTCTTTACATCGGCGGGGGCCAGGTTGACCGTGATCCTCCGTGGGGGGAATTCATAGCCGGAGTTCTGGATGGCCGCCTTTACCCGATCCTTGCTCTCTTTAACCGCCCCCTCCGGCAGCCCGACCGTAGAAAAGGACGGAAGCCCCCCTGAGATGTCCACCTCCACTTCCACGATATAACCATCTATCCCCAGCACAGCGCTGCTCAATACCTTGGCCAGCATAGGCAATTTCTCCTTGAACTTTTGCAATGAAGCCGATATCATATTAACAATTTACACATCCTTAGGCAAGCTAAAGTCCCTATGATTCTCTCCTGGTAGTTGAAACGTTTTCCCTCTTGCCAAAACTCCCCACCACGGTATTCTTACTGGTAAACTGTTGGCAGGAAAGGGTATGGAGCTATACAGGAGGTTTTAAGATGAGTGCGCCGTGCAAAGCTCATGTCATCCAGTTGGTACCCCTGTTGTGCAAAGGAGGCGTAGGTGAAGCAGTTGAGCCTATTTGCTGAAGGGGGAGTCCAACTTGGGGAAAGGCCAGCCACCACCCCGATACCGAGCCCTGCATGCGGTGAGGTAACGAGCCGTATGAAGCCAGGGGGAGGGAGATACCGGGCCGCAACGAAAGTGAAGGTATTGAGCCCCGAAAGGACCAGCGTTGTGGAGGCCGAGGCGTTTCATTTCGTCGAAGGCAGCATCGATCCTGCCGCTGATGGCGAGGGGGGATCGACTCCGCCGGGGTCTGAGGCCGTGGCACGGTATCAAAGGGATGGCGTGGGAACTCGCCTGCCTGTGCGAAGGCAGACAGGGGAGGCCCAGGGTGTTCCCCAATGTAGAGGGGTATGTGGTGCCAAGCCTATAGACGGCAAGGCCCCACAGATGATGCTTTGGGAGTCGGATCAGCCCATAGTACCGAAGAAGTCCCGGAAACGGGATGGAGGGAAGGGGCTGGCAGGGATGCGATGGGCTGATGGGAAGACATCCTCCACACACAGAGGTGGGCAAGGGGTGTCAACGAAGCTGTCGGTCATAACTCAGCGAGCCCGGGAGGATCCGAGGTGTAAGTTTACCTCTTTGGTTCACTTACTCAACGAGGATTTTCTCAGGGGGTGTTTTCGGGAGCTAAAGAGGGACAAGGCTCCTGGCATTGATGGGGTGACGGTCAGGGTCAGGGAGTATGAGGCACACCTGGAGGAGAACCTCAGGGATCTGGTGGGCAGGATGAAGGGCTGGAGGTACCGTCCTCAGCCTGCAAGGAGGGTCTATATCCCCAAACCCAAAGGGGGGAAGAGGCCGTTAGGGATACCAGCAGTTGAGGACAAGATAGTGCAGATGGGGATAAAGAAGATCCTTGAGGCGATCTATGAGTGTGACTTCCTGGATGTATCCTACGGGTTTCGTCCCAATCGTAGCTGTCATGATGCCCTGGATGTGCTGGATAAGGCCATAATGAGGGGGCCGGTGAATTTTGTGGTGGATATGGATATTGAGAGGTTCTTTGATACTGTGGATCATGCCCGGTTGATGGAGTGTTTGGGGCAGAGGATAAAGGATCGGAATCTGCTTCGTCTGATCGGCCGTTTCTTGAGGGCTGGGATAATGGAGGAGGGGAGGTATCTGGAGACGGACAGGGGGACGCCCCAGGGAGGGGTGTTGAGTCCGATCCTGGCCAACATCTATCTCCATTATGCCTTAGACCTCTGGTTTGAGAGAAAGGTAAAGGGGCGGCTGAGGGGATTTGCTCAGATGGTGCGTTATGCCGATGACTTCATAGTCTGCTTTCAGTACAGGGATGAGGCGGAGGCCTTTGGCAAGGCATTGAGGGAGAGGTTGGCTGAATTCGGGTTAAGGATCTCTGAGCAGAAGAGTAGGGTTATAGAGTTTGGTCGTTATCCATGGCAGAGGGCACAGAGGCAGGATAAAAGGGTGGCGACTTTCGATTTCTTGGGATTTACGCACTATTGTGACAAAACCAGGAGGGGGAAGTTCAAGCTGGGGCGAAGGACGGCAAAATCCAGGTTCAGCCAGAAGGTGAAGGAGATGGGAAAATGGTTGAAGAGCATCCGCAGTACGTTGAAGCTAGAACAGTGGTGGAAAGTGCTAAAGTGGAAGTTGATAGGGCACTATCGTTATTATGGCATAAGTGGGAATATGGTTCGGCTGCGGGCGTTCTACAAGGAGATCATCCGTCTTGCCTACAAGTGGATTAATAGACGGAGTCAGAAGAGGAGCTATAACTGGAGGCAATTCTCTCGCTATCTGGTATATAACCCGTTGCCAAAACCGAGGATATATCACCTGATGTATACCCTATCCTCGCAGGGGATGCATTCCTGAAGAGCCGAATGCGGGAAAACTGCACGTTCGGTTCTGTGAGGGGAGTCTAAACCGAAAGGAGGTTGAAATGGCTTCTACTCGACAGCAAATTAAATCGTTAATCTCTATAGTCAAAAAAGAAATTAAAGGGCAGACAAGGGCACCTCCTTTTGGTTAATTAACTGTCTATTTCCCCCATCGCTTCTTACTGTATCATTTTTGCGATGGGACAGGAGGTGCCCTTTATATGATTATCAAACCTACAAAATACAGTTTCCTTGAATTGTCCCAAAATGAGCGCAGAAGCTATGAAGAAACCTGGGTGGAGTGGAATTTTGATAAATACTATAGTTGGCTGTTAGAAGGATTAAGGGGTAAGGATTGAAGGGACATGGTTGACATAGGGGAATACCTGAGTTATACTTTGGTATGAAATATGACATACCAAGGAGGGCTTATGAGGGGATCTGTTAAATTTGCGATAAGTATACCAGATAAGGAGTTTAAAGAATTGGAGTCCTTCAGGGAGAAAGAAGGGCTCAGTCGAAGCAGATTTATCCTTCAGGCCATTAAGCTGTGGAAAGAAACGAAGGAGAGGGAAAGGCTCGTGAGAATCTATGAAGAGGGTTACAAAAGGGTGCCGGAAGATCTGAGAGATATAGAGGCTTGGGAGAAGGCTTCTCTGAATGTATTTTCTAAAGAGGACTGGTAATGCGCAAGGGGGAAGTATGGTAGGCTGAATTACCAAGACCCATTGGCCGGCGTCCCATTGTCCTCCTTTCTCGCGATGAGGCTTACGCTATAAGAAATGCTGTAACAGTAGCAGAAGTGACTTCAACTATTAGGGGTATCCCTGTAGAGGTTATTCTTGGCCCCGAGGACGGCCTGCCCAAAAGGTGTGTTGTGAATTTAGATACCATCGCAACTATAAGAAAGGAGTTATTGATAGAAAGAATTACCGTCCTTCGGAATGAGAAGATTGAACAAATTAACAACGCTATAAAGTTCGCTCTATCCATCCCATAAATTGTCCTAAAAGAATGGGATCGGGGTCAAACCTACAAAATACACAGAACCCCAATAGCTCATTGCTGATAGATCATAGTCCTAAGAAGTCCTGATTAGCTTTCACCATACCATGTAATAATTGACTAATGTATTGACAATACATAACTATTGGTGTATCTTAAATACAGGAGGTGATAATTATGAAGAGGTTAAACATTACCCTGCCCGAAGAACTAAGTCGGGAATTAGAAACTATACCCAACAAGAGCCGTTTCATTTCTGAGGCAGTACAGGAGAGATTAGAAAGAGAGAAAAAGAGAAAGTTGGATGAACTTCTTATTGAGGGTTATAAAGCAACAAAGGAAGAGGATAAGAAGCTTAATAAAGAATGGGAAAAAATCACGTTAGAGGGATGGATGTAATATGGATTTCCCCAAAAGAAGTGAAATCTGGCTGGTTTCATTGGAGCCAGTTGTTGGCCATGAAATAGGAAAGACAAGACCTGCATTGGTAATCTCCAACGATCGAAATAACCAATTTGCTGATACAACAACAGTTCTCCCACTCACTTCAAAAACAGAAAAAATATATCCCTTTGAGACTTTTCTTCCAAAAGCAGAGACAAATCTGCCTATGGATTCAAAGGTAAAATCTAATCAAATCCGAACAGTAGACAAGAAAAGGCTGGTAAAATTGTTAAGTAGTATATCAGAAGAAAAACTAAAGGAGATAGAACAAACACTTTTGATTCATCTCGGCGTTCATACTTCATAGCTGATAGCTGATCCTGATGAAATAGCTCTTTGTGAAGTAATAGGATCAAACCCTTCACCCCGATACGGTCATTTCTCCCTACAGGGGCAGGCAGGACAGGTAGCTCTTGGCTCATAGGTGATAGCTCACAGGTCATATGTTTGCTTCCATTCAAGACGATAATATATTGACATTTGTCATACAAACGTATACCATATAATCGTGGTGGCATTCGATTCGTCAACTTTGATCTTGCTTGCAAAGACTGAAATGCTTGACCTGGTTATTGCAGACTTCCACGATAGGGTGATAATCCCTGAAAAGGTCGAGGTGGAAGTGAGTGTTGAAGGCAGAGAAGAAACTCCAGCAATATTAAGTCTCATGGGTGAAGGCAAAATCAAAGTTCTGAAAGCAAGGGGTCGTGAATTGATTGAGAAGCTTGGGAATGACTTTAACATCGGTGCAGGCGAGGCAGAGGCTTTAGCCCTTGCCCTTCAAGAAAAGGCACATATGGTAGCAACAGATGATAGAAATGCGATAAGGGCATGTAAAGCGCTGAAGATTGATTTTGTCACAGCAGTTGCCTTTGTGTTAAGGGCCTTTGAAAAACAGCTCATAGACATGGATGAAGCCATCTCAAAGATTAAGAAGCTTCAATCCATTGGTAGGTACAGCAAGGCGATAATCGAGGATGCTATAGAGCAAATACGCAAAGGGGGTGCTTAAGATGGCCGGAAAAACCGTGAGCATACGCATAAACGACGACGACTACTCTTTTCTCTTGTCTTTGGCTCAAGAAGAGAAAAGGGATTTGTCAAAGGCGGTAAGGGAGCTTGTTGAACGTGGAAGGACAATGCTTGCAATAGAGCATTATAAGAAATCAAAGGCATCTATTGAGAAAGCGGCACGGATAGCTGGCGTTTCGATATCGGAGATGATGGAGATATTGAAGGAGCATGGTGTAGAGGCGAATATAGAGTACGAAGATTACCTGAAGGGGTTACGGAACCTGCGGAAAGTATGGTAGGTAGTTAGCTCAGAACAGGGATTTGGGGTCACCCATTAAAGGGCACCCTGTCAAGAGGAAATACCTCTCCATCGCAAAAATGATATTTTTTGCAGGGTGACATCCCCAACGCCAGCCCGGCCTTGTCTGAGTCCTTAT
>JAFDHG010000091.1 GCA_019308925.1 Deltaproteobacteria bacterium | reverse complement strand
GCTATTATAAATGGGAGGACCCTGATGGCAAGATAAGGGATAAGTTTATGATATGTGTCCCTGTGGAGGGGGGCAAATACGGCATTGCGGCCACGACATATATAGATGAATTTCGTTCTCCTATCGTGAGGTTAAAGGAGAGGTTTGAAAAGGAGGCCCAAGAACAGATGGTGGCCATCGGTATCATGGCCATCATTGCGCTGCTTGTGGCGATAACAGCGGCTATATTGATCTCCCGGCGGATTACCCAGCCCCTGCTGCATCTGGCCCAGGTGGCCGATCGGATAAGCATGGGGGATCTAGGGGCGAGGATAGAGGTGAAGACCAAGGACGAGATCGGGGTATTGGCTGAGGCCTTGCGGAGGATGGAGATAAGCCTCAAGGCCGCCATCGAGAGGCTAAGAAGAAGATAGAATTAGTGGTTAAGAGGGGATGAAGAGGACAATATTTATCTCTCTTATGATCTTCATATCGTTTCTATTTCTCCTCATAGGGCGTCCACAACCCCTGCTGGCAAAGGAGATCTATAAGGTCGCCTTCCTCCCTGAGTACCTACCCATTGAGATGTGGCAGAGGTTTAACCCCTTGATGACCTATTTGGGGGATACATTGGGCGTTCGGTTCGAGCTCATCATCCCTCGTAATTTCGAACACCACATCGAGTTGGTAAAAAAGGGGGGGGTGGACTTCTTCTATCAAAACCCCTACGTCTTTTTGGAGGTATGGGAGACCAGTTCCCCCCTCACCTTGACCGAGAAAGGGAAGAAGTGGGGGATCGAGTTCAGAGGGGTGATTATCACCAGAAAGGCCAGTGGAATAAACAAGATAGAAGACCTGAAGGGAAAGAAGGTGAGCATCGTCTCCCTACACAGTGCTGGGGGCTTCATCGCCCAAAAGGTCCTCTTGAGGGGAAGACTGGATGTATATGCCGATCTCTCTATTGTTGAGGCGAAGGGGAACAAACAGGAAAATGTCATCTTTGACGTAATACTCAAAAGGGCCGACGCCGGCTTTGTTGCAGAGGAGGTCTTGGGGAGGATAGAGAGCAAGGGGTTACTCTCACCAGGAGAGGTGCAGGAGATAAAGGTCATTGCCTATACAGACTATATCCCCAATTGGGTCTTTAGCGCCAATAAAGAATTGCCAGCGGAGGTCAAAAAGATGGTTCAAGAGGCCTTGTTAAATATCCCCCTGGGACACCCCGTCTTGAAGGCCGCCAAGATAAGGCGATTTGCCCCTATACCGGCCAATTATCTTGAGGAGTATCGGGCAAAGATTCAAGGAAGGTGAAAAACGAGATCTTGATCCCTGAGGGACAAAAAATGGCAGGAAAAGATACAAAAAGGGTCCTCGTAGTGGATGATGAAGAGACCTTGACCTGGAGTATGACCAAAACTTTGGCCAAAGATAAGGAGAAATATGAGCTTATCATCGCCAACACGGGAAGAGAGGCCCTTCAGGCCCTACAAAAATATCATATCGATGTGGTGGTAACAGATATAAAGATGCCGGACATCAATGGTCTTGATTTACTCTTAAAGATAAGGGAAGAATACCCTTTGACCAAGGTGCTCATCATGACGGCCTATGGATCACCAGAGGTGCAAAAGGAGGCCACCAAGAGGGGCTCTTACTATTATATCGAGAAACCCTTTGAGATATCTGATATAAGGGGCCTCATCCTTAAGGCCTTGGAGGAGAAGAGGGGGGGGTTTGCAGGCCAACTCCTCGACCTACAACTCGTCGATATCATCCAGATGGGGTGTCTAGGCAGGTTTACCATGTCCCTCACCGTCTTCAGGAGCGGTGAAGCGGGTTTAATTTACTTCAAGAACGGCGAGATCGTTCACGCGGAAATAGGGAACCTGGAAGGAGAAGAGGCTTTATATACCATGCTAGGCTGGAAGGAAGGGAGGTTTACCTCTCAAATGGGGATCTCGGCTCCTAAAGAGACCATTACGAACCGTTGGGAACACCTTTTATTAGAGGGGATGAAACGAAGTGATGAGGTCGCCATCACAAAAAATAAAGATAGCTCAGTCCTATTGCAGGAGGTGGAGGAGGCCTTTGAGGATCTGGGTAAAGAGATCGAAGTAAAAGAATCGCTGGAAAGGGTATTGAGGATGTTGACCAGCATTGATGGCTATGAAAAGGGGATATGTGTTGATGATAAAGGGAGGATACTAACCAGCGACGATCACGATTTTACCGAAAAGGACGCTTTGGTCCCCTTGTTGATGTTCACCGTGGGCGCTAGGTTGGGGAAGGCCTTGGGGGATACCCAGCCTGTGAGGGTAAACCTTGGGCACAAGAACAATCAATCGATCATTATGAGGTATAACCACCTTTTTCTGATGGTTGTTTTGTGTGAAAGGACCGCGGCGGATGAGTTCTATTTAGCGGCCAGAAACATCTTGGAGAGGAGATTATCAAGGTTTTAAGTTTAAATTCTTAAAAAATTAGAGGAGGTCTTGAAATATGATCTTACCAAAGGGAGAGGCCGTTTATGAAAATCTGAGGACTTCTTTTGTCGATCTCAACAGCTTTCTCCAATCGCTAAAAGAGGATGATTTTACCGGCTATGTGCAACTCTCATTTTGGGATTATGAAGGGGCCCTCTTTTTAGAGGCTGGAGAGATAGTTAACGCCATCGAGGAGGCGAAGGGTACGATAAAGGGGGGGGAAGAGGCGGTGGAGAACATCATCCACATGTCCAAGCAAAAGGATGGAAGGATCAATGTCCATAGATTGGCCCCGGAGATGGTGACAATTTTGGCAAGCACATCTATGGAAGAGGCGATATATAAAGACTTGTCCACGGAGTTCACCAGTTTAGATAAGTTGATAGAGAAATTAAGCAAAGAAAGACATTCAGGGTACATCGACATAACTTTAAAAGACAACAAAGGGAGGGGGATCATCTTCTTCCAAGAAGGGGAGGTTGCGGAGGCTATGATGTCCGGTGAAGGAGGTGGGGGGATATACGGTAAGGAGATGTTGACAAAAATAATAGACGATGCCCAGAACACGGGTGCAACCTTCAATGTCTATCGCGCTGGCCTGTTAGAAAGTGGGGCCGAAAGGGTGGAGATAGCTCAAGCCATGGACCTTCAAGGGGCTATAGAGGTGATGCAAGAAGTGATGGAGAAGATCGAGGACTTGGTGGATGGATTGACCACCCGCAAAGGCTCCTTCCGAGATGGTTTCAAAAGGTCGCAGGTGGAAAAATCGGAGGATTATCCCTTCCTCGATCCCTTTATAGCCGAATTTGAATATGAGAATGGGGAGATAAAATTCTGGGGGAAGGTGCCCGTGGGAGAATTTGTGCAAGGAATCAAGGATTGCATCGACCTGACTCTGGAAAGAATCCCTGTAAAGATCCCTAGGGATGAATTGTATGCGAGGATAAATTCAACCCTAAAACTAACAATTGAAAAGTATGGGGAAAGGATAGAAGTCCTTGGCCTAAAATCGGTCATGCCGGAGATCCTCGGCCCTTGATTTTCGGCCAATGATCGATTTTTGGCCATTTTTTCTTTACAGAATGTCAGTAAGGTGCTATAGAGACTAAGTGGGCTAAAATTAGATATCCATAAAATTAGCAAACGAGGAAGGAAATGAATATCATCATCTCCGATCAAGACATTGTCAGAATTGAGCGGGGCCTGGACAAGATGTTGAGCAGTTCGGGAGCCCATTGTGCCCTTTTAATCGATAGGTCAGGACAGCTCATCGCCTCCAGCGGTGACCCCTCAACCTTGGATGTCATCGCCCTCTCTGCCCTAACCGCAGCCAATTTTGGCGCCACTGCAGAGATAGCAAGACTTTTAGGAGAAGATGAATTTGCCCTCCTCTTCCACAAAGGGAAAAATGAGAACGTACATTTTTCTAAGATCGGCACGGAATTCATCATGGTGACCTTATTTGACGACCGGACCACTTTGGGCCTAGTGAGATTGAGGACGGAAAAAGTGGTACGTGAATTGCACGAAATATTCAGGGGAATCATAGAGAGAAACAGAGGG
The DNA here is from genome assembly GCA_019308925.1 of Deltaproteobacteria bacterium. Lineage (NCBI taxonomy): Bacteria > Pseudomonadati > Myxococcota > Myxococcia > Deltaproteobacteria bacterium. The sequence continues at coordinate 3,057 of JAFDHG010000091.1, read as the reverse complement.
GAGTAGCTCAATATCTTATGGCCTTCATAAATTTTAGTTCGGGAGAGATTCAGTGCAAGATCGTCTACTATGGCCCTGGCCTCGGGGGCAAAACTACCAATTTGAGGTTTATCTATGAGCGCACCAATGATGATATCAGGGGGCATTTGGTCTCTATAGATACAAAGGGAGATAGAACCCTTTTCTTTGATTTTTTATCACTTAATTTAGGAAGTATCAGGGATTTTAAGATCAGGGTGCAACTTTACACTGTACCAGGACAAGTGCATTACGACGCTACGAGAAAATTGGTCTTGAGGGGGGTCGATGGAATTGTATTTGTGGCTGATTCCATGCGGGTGCAGAGGGAGAAGAACATCGAGAGTTTGGAAAATTTGGCCTATAATCTCAAAGAGAGGGGATTGGACATCACCAATATCCCCATGATCATGCAATACAATAAGAGGGACTTGGAGGGAAGTAATATACCTGTACTGACTATCGCTGAAATGGAAAGGGACCTTAACTCTTATCTAAATGCACCCTTTTTCTCCGCCAGTGCCCTAAAAGGGTCAGGCATCTTTGAGACCCTGAGGGAGATAAGCAAATTGGTAGTGAAGGATGTAAGTAAGAAGGTCTTAACAAAAGGACAACTTTGATGAACGAAAAAGATAGTGGTTGGGATCTAACGGATCTGGAAAGAGAAATAGAGGGCGCCGTAGATAAACTTTTTGTGGAAAAAAAGAGGCAGGCCGGTCCGGTCGTCCAACCTAAAGAAGTTCACCCTTCTCCCACAGCACCTCCGATAAAAGAGGGAAGAGTACTCTCTCCTGAGCTTCGGGACAAGCTAGAGGAAGTGGAGGCCCAATTGTTGACCTTGGAGTGGGATATCAGCTCCAAGCACATAAACAAGGCCATCAACCTCATCCAGGATCTAAGGAAGCTTCCTTATGGAGGGGATGAGTTTAAAGCGGTTGCCATCTTGATCCAAAAGGTCCTCTATCAACTTCTGTTAGATGAGAGTAAACTCACCCCCCATGCCCTAAAGTTCTTGCAAAAGTCTTGGAAGGTCGTCAAAGGAATGACCGATGAACGGTTTTCTTTTGAGATCGATAAGAAGACCTTAGTGAGGGAGTTAACTGTGGAGTTTCAGAGGCTGAAAATAGAAGAAGAGGTGCCAAAAGAGAGAATAGTAACCAGAAGACCTCCTGAGGAGGAGAGGATATCCATTGAAGAGAAGATTGTGACCAAGAGGCCTCTTAAGGAGGCAAGGATTTCCTTTGAAGAGATAAAGAGATTAATGGATAGGATCCAAAAGCTGGAGGCGGTGCTCGACAACGAAAGAAAGAGATGGGAAAATATCCACAAGGAGATAATCAGCTACAAGGCCGATCTGCAGAGGATACTTAAGGCTGAGGAATTAAGAAAAGAGCCGGAAGAGGAAGAGATAGTGGAGTTAGATGAGAGGTTAGAGAGGGGATCGTATCAACCGTCAGATTTTGCGCCGCAGCAACCCCTTAGAGTGCCTACAATGGCCATCTCCCTCTTTGAGGCCTCGGAGGCTCTTTTTGGTCTTCCTGACGATCATATAGTGAGGAGTTTCCCGGTAAAAAAATGGGTGGCAGATTTTTTTATCGAGAGCGGCAAGGTTAAATTAAAGGACAGAGAGATCTCCCTTTTGAACCCTTTTCAGGTATTTAGACTTAAACCATCGACGGAGGAAAACCCCCTTGTGCTCTTGGTCAAGGGTAGAGATGATAACCCGGCAGCAGTTATCGTAGACCAAGCCATATCCCGAGAGTAGGTCGAATATCACCCCGTTGAGGGCAAGCCCTATATTTTGGGGAAAGGGGTATCGGAGAGGGGAGAGGTATGGATCCTCGATGTGGAGCAGATAGCCCCTTAGGCTGGAGGGGTAGGTACTCTGAGTATGATGAAAGGTAACGAGAAATCCAGTGGGGCGGAGAGGCCTGGCCCCTTTGTGAAAGAGATCTTAGATGGGATTGATATAGGGGTGGTCCTTTTGGACAAGGGGGAAAAGGTCATCTTTGCCAATAAGGCATCGAAGGAGATTCTGGGGGAAAAGGGGGATCTCCTCTTGGGTAAACGTCTTCTCAACCTTTTGTATCAAGGAGATGAGGGGCAAGGGAGAATTAAGGGAGATGGACAAATCTTGTTCCAGAAGAAAAAGGAAGGTCCCCCCATCAAATTATTGATCTTTCCTTATCACGACTCCTCTGGGAGAGAGAGGGGGAAGGTGGTGAATCTGCAGGATATGACCCAGATTTACAAGATGCAGGAAGAGATTCTCAAGATGGACCGATTGGCATATCTGGGGGAGTTCTCCTCCACCTTGGCCCACGAAATAAGGAATCCTCTGGCTGGAATCAAGACCACCGCTCAAGCCTTAAACGAAGAACTGGGGAAGGATGACCACAGGAAGGAGTACCTTGATCGGATCATCAAAGAGATTGACAGGCTCAACGATCTGCTGCGCACCTTTTTCTCCTTTGTCAAACCCAGGCGCCTTAACCTTGCCCCCTGTCATATCCAAGACATCATCAAGGAAGTCAAAGGGCTTTTGACTAAGGAGGCAGAAAAGACAGGGATCATGATCAAGGAGGTATATGCCAATGGCCTACCTCCCATCCCCTTGGATTTCAACCAGATGCAGCAGGTGTTCATGAACCTTTTTCTCAACGCCCTTCATGCCATGCCAGTTGGGGGAGAACTGGTGGTGGAGGTGAGCAAACGGAATTCACAAAAGGGATGGATTCAGATCAAGGTAAAGGATACCGGAAAGGGGATAGCTCCTGAACACCTTCCCAAAATCTTTGATCCATTTTATACCACCAAGAGTAAGGGGTTAGGGTTGGGCCTCTCCATAACCCATAAGATCGTGGAAGGGCATGGAGGAAAGATTGCCGTGGAGAGCTATCTAGGTAAGGGTTCTACCTTTATCATAAAACTCCCAATGGCGATGGAAAATGGGGATCAGACCTAATATACTCATTGTTGATGATGACGAGGTGATGTGTTGCACCCTATCAGAGGTCTTGGGAAAGATGTCCTGCGAGG
>JAFDHG010000090.1 GCA_019308925.1 Deltaproteobacteria bacterium | reverse complement strand
AGGGTGAGCAGGAAGGGGAAGGCCCCGCCTTTAGAGCGGGGAAGGGGCAAGTATTCCCCGCCTGCGAACCCCGAAAGGGTCACCGCGAAAGCTCTGAAGCGAGGGGATAAGAGGTCCTCCTCCCCTGATAAGTGAGGCATTACCTCGGGACTAGAAATGTAGGCTATCTAGGGGTAAGACTTTAATCATCTATCGATGAGGTTAAAGGCTGAATCTATCTAGGGCCACAAGACAATCCCCATCGCTATCAACAGCCGCGGAAGCATTATACATGACTGTAATTTTATAGACAAAACAGCCCAACCCCAGAGTGGCTTGGAAAGAATTGCATATAAAGACAGGACCGGCAGAAGGGGCCGGCCCGAATGCTATATGCTGGTAAGCATCTTGATGGCTTGAATCATTATGGTGAACTCAATGTGTAGATGGCTGTTCCCCTATAAGTACCACCTGGATAGTATCTGTCATTATCGTAATAGAAGGTATAGGTACCTTGCTTATGGTTGGAACCGGTGAACTGATTCAGTTGTTGATTTGCCGTATCATTAAATCGACCACTGTTAAAATCGTCAGTAGCCACCCAGCTAATTTCACTAAACGGAATCGAATTGCCGCGATCACTCAGTGGGGTAGAAGAGTCTGCGCTAAGTGTTATGGTGGAGCCGGCGGGAACAAATGCTCTTACATGTACCGGTACAAGATTTCCTCCTGAGGAAGTGCTCTGAACTGCACCTGTTCCGGGAACATCAGTAACATTAAATGTGATGGTATCAACTACCGCCCCCGCAGATCCTACCCTTAAATGGAGTAAAGTTGGAATCTGGATCTGAAAATTGAGTCTGACTTGTGTAGACCCACCATCTGACGCTTGATTACTCGCTGCGCTAACAGGTCCAGCAAAACACAATGATACAGCTATTGCCAGGCCTAATGCGAGGACCTTCTCCACGTGACTGCACCTCCCTTTTGCCACATTCTATGCTCAACCCTTTTACAGCATTTCTTATGCCAACTCTCTTTTCTCTTTGTTTTTCTTCAACATCTCTTATTTTGCCGTAATTATTGGATTTTTTGGCTCCATTGAGTCGATATCATTTCACTTATGAAATCAGGAATGGAATTCGTTCCATAGGCTTATGGAACTATTTCCATGGCTTAAAGTACAGAGCATGAATTTGTAAGCTGTATAGGTGGATTGTGCGCGTAATAGGAAAGGCCTTTTGGGCGCTAATTGAGGCGTTTATTCGGTTTTTGTAACCTACTATAAGATTATGATTATAAAGTTAACGCTGCCGCCTTCGCCGATGAAGAAGCGGGATAGGAGAAGAATGGTGTTTGTTGATCTTGGCTCTCAAATTAGAGGCCGATTCGGGGATTCTCTTATTTTAGAGGGTGGGATGACGTTAGTTGTTGTCTTTAAGCACCTTAAGCGGCCAGTCTGTATGTCTTTTATCCCGGGGATAGAGTTGTAGCTGTATACCATCAGGCCTGGGGTTGATATAATTTATGGGAAAGGATGCCGGGTCGAGGTTCAGATGATGCTGGCCTGAAGCGACATTGGGGAAGTGATAAAGACCATGGACATCGGTTTCGACGAGAAAACCCTCATCAAGTCGCACTACCACCCCTCCTAATGGTTTGTCTCCGGTGTCAAAGACGGCGTTTCCGTTCATGTCCACAAAGACCCGTCCCTTAATAACTCCGATACCCCTGGGTTTGGGACCCACAAAGGTACCGATGACAGGGGTAGGTTTCCCCCAGAAGGTCCGGCGTTCGATGATGGCGAAAAGGTCGACTGTAGTATGAGTAGTTTCTAAGCCATCCGCAAGATATGTTCCTGTGTCTATCGGCAAATTGCTTCTCTGGGCCCTCAGTCTGATCCGCAACTGCCATCCCAAAGGAAGAGGAGAGCTGATCTCCATTCCCCCGCCGTAGACCTCTGATCGCCCATCTTCCCTCCATCCAATACCACCTTGAAAAAAAGCCCCTGCAATCAGGCCAAACCAGATGGTTGTTCGCCCTTCCAGTCTGATAAGGGCTGAGGTCTCTTCACCCTGGCCATTCGTGTCCCCGTGTTCCAGATTGAATACCGCTCCGGCATCCCAGCTCCCTGAACGGTAATGGGTCCTGAGCTCCCCGATCCAGCGAAGAGTTTTTTCACTGTTGCGGTCTTCTCCAGCTTCCGGGTAATCAAACCACTGCATGGCCTGGAACTGGAGGGATGTGTCCCATTTTGACCGTCTGTGGGTATAGCGAATATGTTCATCTAGCCTTACCTGTCTGCTTCCTGAATCTGCGTCTTGATACGAAAAGTGTAATCCACTGCTGATAATATCACGCAAAAGGATGCGGTAATAACCACCCAGGCTTCCCCTTATTAGCCAGGTGTGGCCTGTTGATTCATCTATCTGGCCTCCGCTGCCCTCGATATAATATCCACGTCTGATTCCATTGAATCTGTAGGTCCCGAAGAGCAGCGTTTCCCCTCTGGGCAAGGGGGCGACCGTACTTATATAATTGAAATCCTCTGGAATATATAAAAAGCCGACCTCCGCGTATCGCTGCTGTCTTGGTCGCCGTATTCCGGCGATGGTCGCTATTTGATCGCTGACTGAATCGTACCATCCTGCCACTCGCAGCTCACCGATCTCCAGGGGGAGGCTTCCGTAGAGCGTTGCAAGAAGACGATCTTCGCCCTCTTCCTCCACATAGTCTATGGCGCCCGCTAAGCGGCTCCCTTTCGGGCCATTCCACTTCAGATATGCGCCAACCAAATCTTCATCGATGGTGTTGACGGCCTCAGGAATCAGATAGTCGCCTTCGGTCAGTCTGCCCGCCTGTAATCCAACTCCCCCCTGCTCAAATTGCAGCTCTGCCCCCACCCCCCTTAAGGACTGACCTGGAAGGCCGAGATGTTCGAAGATAAGCGGCGGGGTAACAAAGTGCATAAACCCGTCACCCAGGAAGGCATCCATCTGGTACCCCGGAGAGAGCCAAAGGTCCTTCATTGCAGCGCCAAGATAGCCCAGCTTAAATTGATCGTGCTGATTGTTTCGGTAAAAACCCAGAAATTTGAAGCGATAGTCGCCCCAGTTGAGGGTGGGCTGGTATAATGTGCTCTTCAGCCCAAAGTAGTGGGTATGATCTTCTTCCCCGAAGACCCCCTCCTGGTATCCGCCAAAGACACCCAGATAGGCATCGCCTGTTTCCAGGGCAGAAGAGATCGAGGGCAAGATCAAGAAGATGAGAGATAATATGAGGATTTTTTTTAAAAACCACGGCCTCTCCCCCACAATCCATTCCCTTTTTAACTCTCACTTTTCCCAGGGATTTTTACGCCTACCTTACGTTCCCCATCGCCCAGGTCAACATGGAGGGTCAGGTCCAGGTCTGAGTTAGGCGGTGGTGCTTCCCCCTGAAATTCCAGGGGGATCCAGCGGGTCTGCCCGGGGAGTATGGGTAAGGCGGGAATGATACCCTCAAATTTCTTTCCGGAAAGGGTGCGCGCAGCAAAGATACCGTTCATGCGTAGATGGGCGTTCCCTCGGTTGTGGACCTTCAGAGCGGGAACTGGTTTTCTCCCCTTTATTATCACCCTCCAGGCTGTATCCAGAATCTCTCCTTCAGGTCGGGCATCACCAACCGTTACATAGATGAGCAGGGCCAGTCTTCCTCTCAAAAACACGCTCGTAGCGCCCTTTCTTCCTTCCTCGTCGGATTGTGGGGGTTCAAAGAAGAGGGCCACACGATAGCAACCAGAGGGAGTTGCATCCGGGATTCGGATTGAGAGCCGTACAATTTTCCTCTGCCGTGGGTAGACGTTTAGCTCAGCAGGATGATAGCGGATCCAGGATGCGGCTGATTCAGGCATGGTTCCCGACTTGCCGAAGATGGGAGCGCCATCCTCACTGAGGGTCCAGTCACCCACGCCCACCTTGACCTTTTGGATCGCCCCCGCGCCACCTGTCAACACCACCACCTTTCTCAGGGTCTTGCCGGGCTTGCCTGCGGCCTCCCAGCGTACAGGACTGATGCCGAGGGAAAATCCCCCATGGCCATTTGAAAATGAAAAAAAGAGAGTAATAGAGGCAAAAATTGCTATTTTGATGATTTTTTTCACGGCCATTCCTCCAAGATCAGCATAATGCGGCCCTTGTACTCTCCAGCTGTTGAAGGGCCTTCTCTAGCCTGCCATACCAGCCTCCCCTCCACCCTGCGGCCGTCGATAGGCCCCTCACCGACAAGTACCTTTTCATTGGAAAGCAAACTCCCGCTGATAAAGGGCGGCCGGGCCCTCCAGGAAAGGGCCTCGGGTCTGAACCTCTTGCCAAAAGATTCAGGGGGAACCACCATCTTTATCCACAGACGCCATCTGCTGCCGTGGAGGGAACGGGTCTCTATCCTTATCTGCAGAAAACCCTCTGTGCTTTTAAAAAGGTCGAGACCAACAGGCCTCATCTCCAGGTTGATGGTACGCGGAAATAGCTCCAGGGCCTGGCCAAAGGCTGCAGAAGGAAATAGGACAAAACACAGCAGAAATACAATCCAGCGCATCATGGTGAACTCAAGGTGTAGGTCACTCGACCGGTGTATGTCCCTGCAGGTACGTACAGGATATTCCTATAATTAAAAGACATTGCCCCCTGGAACCTTGATAAAGAGGTGGCGCCAATGAACTGATCTGCAGCCCCGCTGAAGGTACCACTGGGCATACCTCCTGTGCCCCTCCAACTGATCTCGGTGAAGGGTATTGTGTTGCCGGAGCCATCGTTAAGGGGGACCGAGGAATCCGCAGTCAAGATCATCTGGCCAAAGAGCAAAAAAGCCCTTGCTCGCACCGGGACCGGGTTTTGCCCGGAAGAGATACCTGGAACAGGACCTGAGCCGGGCAGACCAGTCACGTGAAAGCTGACCACATCAACGGTCCCCCCTGGGCTACCCACCCGAAGAAAGAGGGCAAGGGCTGATCGGATGACGATATCCACTGGCTCCTGGGCGACAATACGCCCCTGTGCTATAAGGTCTGTTGTATAAGAAAAACTGCATATAAAGACAAGGGCCGCTAGAAGAAAGCGGCCCAAATGTTTCGTGATGGTGATCCTCATCATAGCTAAAAGAATTAGGGTGAACTCAGCGTATACGTAACCGTTCCTGTATAGGTCCCAGTCGGATAGTAGGTGTCATTATCATAGGAGAAGGTATAGGTGCCGGTTCGATTGCCGGAACCGGTGAACTGATCCAGTTTTTGGGCTGCACCATTGTCAAAAGCACCACCTGCAAAATCACCAGTTGCAGCCCAAGAAATCTCATCAAATGGAATTTTATCTGTTCCATTAGTCAGCGCGCTTGAAGAGTCTGAGGATAGGGTCATCGTGCTACCCGAACCGACAAAACCTGCAGCTCGCACGTATATGGCAGCCTCATTCTGTGCAACAGCACCTGTCCCAGGCAGATCATCAACAGTAAATGTGACAGTATCAATTGTTGCCCCTGCGGTTCCTACCTGTAAATACAGGATAGTTGGAATGGTGATCTGAAAATCAAGATCAACCGACGCAGGCCCTCCTATCGCGAGATCGCTCTCTGCGCTAACTGGTGCAGTAAAACACAATGATACAGCAATTGCAAGGCCTATTACGAGAATCTTACCAATCTTCTTCATGTTAAATACCTCCCTTTAATATTTTGCCTTCTTTCAGCAAAAAAGATGCCAAATTAATTGAAGTATTATAACATGCTAAAATTATTTAATAATTCAATGAGCTATTTATTAATGATTATTAAACTGCCAAGAAAAGGTAAAAAAACAAGGTATTAAAGTGACAATTTTTGTCATTTTTACAATTTCTTGTCATTGTTTCCATTTTGCCCCTTTCTATTCTGGTGAAGTAGAAAGAATCCCTCATTGTAGGTTGCAGTCGTTAACGCTCCCTAAATTGGGGCCAAAAGACATAGACATTGCTAGTAAAACCCCCCATTTGTCCAGATTGTAAACACAATATTATGCAAGTGAAAAAAATGTCATCCTAATGTATAATAGGGGCACTTTAATTTGTTCCTTTAGCCCCATAAAAATTGCTTGCTACATAAAGGGTAATTCTTTTCTTGTCCTTAATGTTTGATAAATTGAAATCTTTACCTTTTTAAGAAGGAGGATGGGATGGTCAAAACGAAAACCCTGCGCACAGGAATTGCCCCAGGAGGTGTCCGTAAAGCAACAAGTGCGAAACTGGGCTCATTGAGTGGATATCAGGCGATATTTGAGAACACTGGTACGGCGATGGTTATCATCGAGGAAGATACAACCCTTTCCTTGGTCAATGCGGAATTTGAGAGGCTCAGTGGCTTCACGAAAGAGGAGATTGAGGGCAAGAAGAGTTGGATGGAATTTTTGGCCAAGGATGATCTGGAAAGAATAAAGGAGTATCATCGTTTGCGCAGGATAGATCCCATGCTGGCACCAAGGCGATACGAGTTTAGATTCATCAACAGGGAGGGGAGGGTCAGGGACATCCTGCTGACCATCGGGATGATCCCTGGGACAAAGATGAGTGTGGCCTCTTTGCTGGATATCACCGAGCGCAAAAGGACCCAGGAGGCACTTCAACAGGGTTTCGAGAAGTTGCAAAGCACAATAAAAGACACCATACAGGCCATGGCGTCGATAGTGGAGATGAGGAATCCTTTCATGGCCGGTCATCAAGAGCGGGTGGCAAATCTAGCATTTGCCATCGCCATTGAGATGGGCCTTTCCCAAGAGCAAACTACTGGAACACTCTTGGCTGCATTGGTCCATGATATCGGCGAGATAAGTATACCCGTTGAAATCCTCATTAAGCCCTCTAAAATGAGCGAGGCAGAATTAACTCTGATAAAGACCCACCCCCAGGTCGGATATGACATTTTGAAGACAATAGAATTCCCATGGCCAATTGCCGAAATTGTGCTTCAACATCACGAAAGGATGGATGGTTCTGGATATCCTTTAGGTCTATTGGGTGAAGAGATACTTCTGGAGGCAAGGGTCATAGGGGTGGCTGATGTTGTCGAGGCTATGTCCTCTGAGCGCCCTCATAGAGTGGCTCCAG
>JAFDHG010000089.1 GCA_019308925.1 Deltaproteobacteria bacterium | reverse complement strand
GAGGGACCCCCAAGGTGAGGGTGGAGATGATGGAGGTTAAAAAGGAGCGAATCCCTGATGTGGTGACCTTTGTGGGGGAGCTGGAGCCGAGCAAAAGGGCCACCATCACCGCCAAGGTATCGGGCCTTATCGAGAAGATATACGTCCGGGAGGGGGATGACGTAAAGAAGGGAGGGGTCCTGGCCCGGATCGAACAGGACGATTATACCACCGCCCTACAGGCGGCCGAGGCAGCCCTGGCTGAGGCAACAGCCCACCTGGAGCAGGCCGAAAGGGACCACAAACGCTTTTCCGAACTCATCGAAAAGAAGGTCATTGCTCAGCAGCGATACGAGGAGGTAAGGACGGCCTATGAGCTTGCTCAGGCCCGTCATCAATCGGCCCAGGCAGCCCTGAGAAACGCCCGGATCCAACTGGACAACACCCTTATCAAGGCCCCCTTCTCTGGCTTTATCACAGCACGGTTCAAGGACGAAGGGGAGAGGGTCCGGGGTGGCCTACCCGGCATTGAGGCCTCCCTGTTGGAGATGGAGGATATCTCGCTCGTAAGGGCCACCGGCTTTCTTCCCGAGATAGAAATAAGTGAAGTAAAAACGGGGCTGGATGCCCAGGTGAAGGTGGACGCCCTGCCCGGGAAGACCTTTGGGGGGAAGGTCACCGTGGTAAACCCCAGGATCGATCCAGCCACCCGCACCTTTATGGTCAAGGTGGAGATCCCCAACAAGGAATTCCTCCTCAAGGGTAATATGTTCGCCAGGGTCACCATCGTCAAGGGTTATCGGGAGGCCCTCATCATCCCCAGGGAGGCGGTCCTCAGGGAGGAGGGGGTGTGGCTCTACCACTGCTTTATCGCCGAGGGGGAAAAGGCTCAAAGAAAGATCATCAAACCCGTCTTTACGTCCTTCCCGTATGTGGAGATAGAGGAGGGGCTGACGGAGGGAGAGAGGGTGATCGTCAAGGGCCAGCACCTCTTAAGGGGAGGGGAGGCCTTGGAGATCATGGGGAGGGGAGATGAGGCTTCCTGAGTTCGGTGTCAGGCGATCAATCACCACCATCATGGTCTTTTTGGGGATTGTGCTGCTAGGGGCAGTGTCCCTTTCCAAGTTGCCTGTGGATATGCTGCCGGATATCGAGCCCCCGGCCATCAGTGTCATTACTGTATATCCTGGGGCGGCGGCAGCGGACGTAGAGGACAAGGTCACCCGCAGTATAGAGAACCAATTGAGCATCGTCGATAACCTGGATACCATCACATCCATCTCTGCCGAGAACCAATCCATCGTCACCTGCAAGTTTGACTGGGGCACAGACCTGGATGAGGCCTCCAACAACATCAGAGAGAGGCTGGAGTTCGCCAAGAGACTACTCCCCGATGATGCCGAAGACCCCATAATCTTCAAGTTCAGCACGGCCATGGTCCCCATCCTCTTCATCGGTTTTACCGCTGATGAGAGCTATCCCAGACTCTATCAGTTTGTCGATAAATACATCGCCGATCGATTGAAGAACGTCCCCGGAGTGGGGGCCGTCCAGATCCTGGGTGGATTGGAAAGGCAGATCCAGGTGAGGCTCGATCGGCAGAGGATTCAGGCCTACAGGCTCTCGGTCGGTCGGATCGCCGATAAGATCCACGCCGAGCACCTGGACCTGCCCGCAGGCAAGATCAAGATGGGGGAAACTGAGTACCTGATAAGGGTCCTGGGGGAGTTTGAAGAACCCTATGAGCTGAACAATGTCATTGTGGGGGAGAGAAACGGTTCGTTGATCTATTTGCGGGATGTGGCCCAGGTGGTGGATACCCACAGGGAGCGGACGATGTTCGTCCGGGTGAATGGGAGGGATGCCCTCCTGGTGATGGTCCAGAAGCAGTCCGGGACCAATACCGTAACCGTGGCCCAGAGGGTGAAGAAGAGGCTGGAGGAGCTGAGGTACCTCTTCCCCAAGGATGTCGGTTACACCATCAACATGGATGCCTCTCGGGACATCTTGGTCTCCATCAAGAACCTCTCTACTACTCTCTGGTGGGCCCTAATAGCGGTTAGTGCCGTGGTCCTCTTCTTTCTGCGCCGGACCACAAACAGCCTCATCATCGTCCTCACCATACCCTTCTCCATTATCATCTCCTTCATCTTTATGTACATATTAGGCATCACCATCAACGTGATGTCGCTGTCCAGTCTGATCATTGCCATGGGGTTGGTGGTGGATAACGCCATTGTGGTCCTTGACAATATTACCAGACACGTTGAAGAGGGGGAGAGACCCGGGGAGGCCGCCATATTCGCCTCCTCGGAGGTGGGAAAGGCCATTACCGCCTCCTCCCTGACCTTGGCGGTCATCTTCATCCCCCTCATTTTCATGAAGGGGCTCACCGGGATCATGTTCAAGGACATGGCCATCGTGATCACCGTGACAATCCTGGCCTCTTTGTTCACGGCCCTCACCTTGACCCCCATGCTCTCCTCCCGCCTCCTCAGAAAAAAAGGGAAAGAGTCAAAAAAGAAGATCTGGCGATTCCTTATGAAGAGGTCCGAGCGGATCTTTTCAGGTATGGAGGAATTTTACGGAGGGCTCCTGGATCGGGCCCTGCAGCGCAAAAAGACCACCATCGCCATTGCTGCCCTCCTCTTCCTCTCCAGCCTGGCCCTCTTCCCTATTATCGGGACGGAGTTTATGCCTGAAGAGGACACCTCCTACATCCGGGCTCAACTAGAGCTCCCTGTGGGGACCAGGGTGGAGGAGACCGATGAGGTGATGCACAAGGTCGAGGAGATCTTCCGGCAGGAGGTGCCGGAGCTTAAGGTGATGTCTGTCCGCAGTGGTGAGGAGGAGAAGAGCCTGGCCCGGGCCTTCGGGAGCAAGATGGGGAGTCACATTGGCTATGGGGGTGTCAGGTTGGTGGACAAAGAAGATAGAGAGAGATCCTCTCAGGAGATAGCCTCTGTGCTCCGCAAAAAGATCTCCCGTATACCTGGCCTGCGGAGGGTGGGGGTGGGAACGCAGGACCCCATGGAGCGGATCCTGATGGGTGCGGGGAAACCGATCAGCCTCGAAGTCATGGGGCATGACCTGGAGCAACTCTCCGCCTTTGCCCTCAAGGTAAAAAGGACCTTAGAGCGCATCCCAGGCGCAGTGGATGTCTCCCTTGATTACGACCCCGGAAAGCCGGAGATCCATATCAGGATAGACAGGGAGAGGGCGGCAAGCCTGGGCCTGACCGTAAACCAGATAGCAGAGACCATGCGCACCAACTTCTACGGTCATGAAGCGGCCAAGTTCCTTGAGGCGGGCAGCGAGTACGACATCTTCCTACGCCTGAAGGAGCCCCAGCGGCGGATGATCTGGGACATCGAAAACACCTTCATTGCCCTTCTCAGTGGCAAGCACGTAAAGCTGAAAAATATCGCCCAGTTGCAGGTGAGCCATGGCCCGGTAGAGATCTACCGGAAGAACCAGATGAGGGTCATAAGGGTGGAGTCCCATGTGAGGGGGCGGCCTATGGGGGATGTGGCAAAGGACCTGGATAGGGCTTTGACGAAGATGCAGAAACCCCCGGGGATAATGACCTCCTGGGGAGGGGAGGTGGAGGAGCAGCGCAAGTCCTTCCGGGCCCTCTTCCTCCTTTTGGGCCTGGGTGTCATCCTGGTCTACATGGTGATGGCCTCGGTATTTGAGTCCCTTCTGCACCCCTTTATCATCATGTTCTCCATCCCCTTCCTCTTCATCGGAGTCCTCCTCTTCCTATTGCTCGGGGGGTCCACCTTTAACATGGTCTCTCTCATCGGGATGATCATGCTGGTGGGTATCGTGGTGAACAACGGGATCGTGCTGGTGGACTATATCAACCTCATGCGTGCCAGGGGTCTGGGGTTGCTTGAGGCCATCAGAACCGGGGGGCGCCGTCGTCTGCGCCCTGTCCTTATGACCACCCTCACCACCATGGGGTGTGCCTTTACGATGATCGTGAGCCGGGGGGAGGGGTCAGAGGCATGGAGGCCCCTGGGATTGACCGTCTTCGGAGGGCTCTTGACCTCTACCCTCATCACCCTCATCTTCGTCCCCACCCTCTATTACTTCATCGAGCGCAGGAGGGAGGCGAGGAAGAAGTGATGTATATGATCATGATGATCTATAACCAGGCCATCGATGAGGAGGTGATGGAGTTGCTGGAAGGATTAGAGATCGACAAGTACACCAAGTGGCAGCGCGTCCTGGGGAAGGGGGAGGTGAGCAACCCCCGCCTCGATTCCCCTATATGGCCCGGGGCAAACATGGTGTTGGGCATCGTCATAGATGAAAGGGAGAAGGTTCAGGAATTGACCGATCGGATAAAGGGACTGGATGCCCAGGTGGGGGACAAGGGGCTTTTTGCCTTTATGTGGCCGGTGGAGAAGATCGTCTGACCTACTCCTTTTGGATGGACTCCAATTTGATGAAATTAGCGTAATATAATTTTTAGGAGGCAAAATGGTGGAAAGTAAAATAGCCGGCGCCCTTGATCTAAAATACCATCCTGTGGCCCTTATTTGGACAGATGAGAAACCCCAAAATGCACTCCAGTTCAAAAAGGGGAAATGGGGATGCGTAATGTTTATGTTTGCCAGTGCAGCTAAAGGTAAAACAACTGTATTTGATAGGCAGACATATGGTTGCTGGGGTGGAGGTGTCGGCTTAGGATTTGGTAACCAGTATGTGAATTTTCCTGGAGGCATTGATTGTTTTTATCATTTTCTATCAACAGGAAATGAGCAATGGGATCAAGGAAGGAAGGTAGGAGAAGCCATTGGTAAGGCTGGAAGAGGTGAGTTTACTGACGATTTCATGTATGGCGAACGTTACGTAGAATCACCCGAGTTGGTAAAGAGATTTGTCGAACTTTTGCCCATCGTGGATATCCCTGCAAAATACGTCGTGTTCAAGCCCCTGAAAGACGCAGATTTACGGAAGGAAGAACCGGTAGTTATCGTATTCTTGGCTGACCCGGACCAGCTTTCCGCCCTTGTGATTCTGGCAAACTATGGCAGGGAAGGTAACGAGAACGTCATCATTCCGTATGCCGCCGGTTGCCAGACAATTGGTATCTACCCCTATAAAGAAGTAAGAGCTGAAAAACCAAGAGCAGTAGTGGGGTTTACAGACATATCGGCAAGGAAGAACGTCAGAAAACAGTTGGGAAAAGATCTGTTGAGTTTCGCGGTTCCTTTCACGATGTTTCAAGAGATGGAAGGCAATGTAGAAGGAAGCTTCTTACAACGAGAAACATGGAAAGCACTTATGGAATAGGAACAATGAGACTTTGTTCCTTTTCAAACCTCGGTGATAATCCTCGCATCGACCACCATCCCTCCTTCCCCCTCCTGAAAGAGGAAGAGGGGGTTGAGATCCACCCCCTTGATCTGGGGGAAGTCGATCATCAACTGTGAAAGCCGTAGCAGGGCCTCTTTGAGAAAGGCCAGGTCAAAAGGAGCGTTCCCCCGTGCCCCCCGCAAGAGGGGATAGCCCCTTAATTCAGCGATCATCCCTTCTGCCTCTCTTTCGGTTAAGGGGAGGACACGCAGCGTGGTATCCCCAAAGACCTCGGCGTATATCCCCCCGAAACCGAGCAGGACGATGGGGCCGAAGCCTTCGTCCACCTTTCCCCCCAAGATCATCTCCACACCTTCGGTCACAAATTTCTGGAGCAATATCCCCCCCTGATGATCCAACTTCTCTGGTATCCAGAGGAGTTGACCAAATTTATCCCTTAGTTTCTCCCCTTCCTTGATGTCCAGGGCTACACCTCCCATATCTGTCTTGTGGAGGATGCTCGGGGTATTTACCTTTAGGGCCAAGGGATAACCCAACTCCTTGGCCCTCACCATGGCCTCTTCCAGATCACGGCAGAGGAAATAAGGGGCCGTCTTGATCCCTGCTGCGGTCACGACATCCAGGGCCTCATGGAGGAGAAGGGGTCTCCCCGCCGCCCTGGCCCTTTGCATGATCTCGGAGATCTCCTCTCTATCTAAAAAGAAAGAGGGGGGAGGTTTTTCCCTCTCTATCTCCTTGGACCGTCGATAACGATCCCTCGATACGGCCAGGGCGGGCAGGGCCTCTCCCGGCTCGGTGAACATGGGATAGTCCAGGGACTTTTTGACAAATGCGATGCTCTGTTCATCGGAGAGGAAGCAAAGTGCAATGGGCTTTTGATACCTCTGGGCCAGATTGTCGAAGGCCTTCCCCAATTTTATCGACTCCTCCGTTTCCAAACCAGGGGCGGCGGCATGTTGAAAGAGGACCCCATTTACTCCTTCCTCCTTTAACACCTCCTCGGTGATCTGGGTGTAGAAGTTGAAATCGAACAGGTCACCCACATCGAGGGGATTTGTAGGTGTGATCACCTTAGCCCGAAAGGCCTTCTGTACTCGGCGCAGAAACGCCTCAGAAAGGGGATAGAGCTGAAATCCATGCTCCTCGGCAAAATCTGAGGCCGATATGGCTATCCCCCCAGAGCGGGAGATGATCAATAGGTTATTCCCCTTCATGGGGGGGATGCTGAAGATCTTTACAAAGTTGACCACCTCCCGATAGTCACGGGCCCTGACGATGCCCGCCCCCCTAAAGGCAGCACTCACAACCCGATCATCGGTGGCCAGGGCAGCAGTGTGAAACCTGGCGATCTGGGTGCTGGAGGGGTATATATTGACCTTTTGGACGATGATGGACTTTTTTGTCTCCTTAGCTATCTCCGTTAACCTGCAGCCATGGCTGATGCTCTCCAGATAGAGGACGATGATCTCCGTCTCCTCATCCTGCACCAGATATGTGAGGTAGTCGATCTCATCCAGGTCCAACTTGTTTCCCATGCTCACCACCTTGCTCACACCGATGTTGCTGCTGGCAAGCAGATTGATCAATGCAAAGACCACCCCACCACTCTGGGATATGATCCCCACCTTCCCCTCCCGCAAGGCCTCCCTCCGGAGGGGAAAAAAGGGTGTGACAAAGCCATTGCCCATATTGATGATCCCAATCCCGTTGGGGCCGATCAAGCGGATCCCCCACCTCCTGGCGACCCGTAGCAGATCTTCCTCTAACCTCCTGCCCTCCTCAGAATATTCCCCAAACCCCCCTGTCTCCACGATGGCCCATCTGATCCCCTTGCGCCCGCATCCATCGACTATAGCAGGTACAGTGTCGGCTGGGGTGAGGATGACCGCCACATCTATCCCCTCGGGGAGTTCGTCCACCGAGGCCAGCACCCTCCTGCCAAAGACCACACCACCAC
>JAFDHG010000088.1 GCA_019308925.1 Deltaproteobacteria bacterium | reverse complement strand
ACGATGAAGACGGGATCTTTGATATGGATTGCATAGGTCAAGAGGGTCAAACCTCCTAGAAGGCTGAGGTACCAAAAGTAGATGGGGATGACGCTTTTTCCCTTCTTCTCCGAGACAACCCACTGGATCAGGAACCTCATAAAAAAGCAGACTTGCCCCCCAAAGCCGACGATCAACCATGCATTCACCTGATGACCTCCTCTATCTCGTAGTCTAGACGCCGTCTCTTCATCCAGCGGACGGCCAAAAGATCAATAAAACTCCTGATGATCCTGTTCCTGATGTTGTATTTTGTCTTACCGAACCTTCGCGGCCGGTGGTTTACCTTGATCTGGGTTACCTTGAAGCCCTCCATCTTCATGAGGGTGGGGAGGAATCGGTGCATGCCGTTAAAGAGCTTCAATCTTTCCAGACACTCCCTCCTGTATGCCTTCAGGGAGCAGCCTGTATCGACGATATCCTCTTGGCTCAGCTTATTCCTTACGCGGTTGGCTATGTTAGAGGATGCAATCTTTATCCACGGATCTTTTCTCTTGTGCCTCCATCCACATACTACATCGAACTCCCCTATCTTTCCCAAAAGAGGCGATATGTCTTGGGGGTCGTTTTGTAGATCGGCATCCATGGTCACCACAATATCCCCTTGGGCGGCCTTAAAACCGGCATCGAAGGCCGCTGTCTGCCCCTTGTTCTCCTTGAAGCGGATTGCCCTTATCTTTGGATCCAATGAAGCAGCCTCCTTCAATATCTCAAAGCTCCGATCTTGACTCCCGTCATCCACGAAGATGATCTCATAGGATCTGTCCAATCCATTCAATACACCCCCCAATTCAGAAATAAGGGGCCTGAGGCTTTCTTCCTCATTATAGACAGGTATCACAATAGAGATGTCCATCGAGAATGTCCGTATAAACAAATTTGGTGTCAATTTTCACAAAAAAGATTCATTACGAGTCAATCCCATTCTTAGTTGAAATTCTGTAGCGGCCCATTCCCTTCATTACAAACCCATTTTCCAATTTTTTCAATCCCCAAAAAAGTGTTCAAGGAAGATCCACTGACTGCGGGGATGTTTCTTCCATGCAGTTAACTGAATGATATTACTTACCATTTTCTATTTGCATGAGGTTTAGCAAGGGTTCTTACCTCTTACATTTTCTTGTCCGTATTGCGGTTGCTGATGACGACCAAACATCTGTGTCCCACTTGTCTCTTGAGGACCATATAGAACTGAAGGGTGGAACCTCCCTTCAGTCTTTCATAGTGTCTTTTCCGCATAATGCAAAAAATCCTCTGAGGCGAACGGAGAAAATCGTTCAGTTGTTCCTCGGTTTCGGCCCTTGTGATTTTTTCTAGCCCGGTATAGTAGTTATACTCCGATCCTTGAAGTCTATAGACCCCAAGCTGATCTCCTGGTCTCATGATACTGACGATTGCCTGAGAGATAGGACGGGCAGACTTGTATGGGTTGATCTCCGGGAATATGCGGGCCGTAGAATAAAGGCCAAGGGCAAACATCATAGCGACGATTAAATAAAATGGGAGATCTAGGCGGCGATAGCGTTGAGCAAGGGAACATAGTAACGCCCCTGCACCCAAGATGAAACCTAAGACCACACCTATCTCCCAGGGATGTTCCAGATAGCGGGGACCTTTCAAGGCCACCATAATGGGTAGGCCTATGGCTGCAAGGACTGATATGATGATCATGGTAAAGAGGGGCACTGTGAGCAGCTTCTTTTCCGCACCTTCTGCGCTCAGAGAAAGTTCATTCCATAGATATCCAACCATTAGGGCGACTGCGGGGTAGAGGGGTAAAAGGTAGATCTCACGCTTGCCTTTGGAAAGGCTAAACGAAACAAATATCACCAAAAACCAGAAAAAGGGGGGAAGGAACTCGCGTTTGCGACCTTTTGCTGAAAGACCGTAGATCAAGGCTGAAGGAAGAAAAATGGTCCAGGGCAGAAAGTCTCCGGGGAACCTCGCAAGGTAGTAATAAATCGGCCTTTGATGGGATGGTCCTTGGAAAAATCGTAAAGTAGTCCGATGATACAGGAGTCCCGTAACGTAATCTTTTCCTCCAGAGAGAGAAGTCAGCACGATCCATCCCCCTATGACAGTCAGGAAAAGAACCAATCCGGGAAGGTGAGAGCGGTCTTTAAAGAATGTAAACTCCCTCTGTATGAGGAAATAGCCTCCTACCACCAAAAGAGGGACGATCACTGCCACCTGCGCCTTAATCAACACCCCTAGAGCCATGGCACAATAGGCCAAGGAGTAAAAGGCCCACCGTCCTCTCTGTAGATAAAAACCCACGTAGAAGAGAAAAATGGCCGCCGTGGTGAAAAAGGTCAGCGTAACATCTATGCCGCCCCTGCGGCCGAGCCAGAAAAATTCTACGTTGGTTGCCAGGATCAAGGCGGCAAAGAGACCTACCTTCTCATTAAAGAGCCTTTTGCCCATAAAAAACGTGAGTATCAAGGTGAGTACGGCAAAGATAGCGGAGGGGAGGCGGGCAGCAGATTCATTCATTGCCCCCAGTAGCTTTGCGGCTGCGGCGATCGACCAGAAGAAAAAAGGGGGTTTTTCGAAGTAGACGGCACTGTTTAAGTGGGGAACAAGCCACCCCTGACCAGAAAGCATCTCCTTTGCGACCTGGGCGTAACGGGGTTCGTCTGGGTTCCAGAGGTCCCACCCTCCTAGATTGTAGAAAAAGAGGACGCCTCCGAAGGCAACGATTACAAGAAGATAGACTACTGCTTTTCTCATCTCTTTTCCCCTTACTAAGAATTGTGTCTTCGTAATCTGAGCTTACAGATATATACAGACCGCTCAGGGCTATAAGAGCAATGGTTAAAGGATGCAAATAAGCCGCGATGAGGACCTGATTGTTTCCCACCCAATAACCCACCAAGGCCAAGATCACCACCCATATGCCAGCCCCCAGTCCTGTAAAAAAACAGAACAAAGCCAGGTTCATCCGTGCCACCCCGGCGGGAAGGGAGATGTACTGCCGGACCCCCGGCAAAAGCCTCCCCACAAAGGTGGTGATATGACCATGTTCGCCAAAGAAACCCTCTGCCTTATCAAGGGACCTTTTGCTTATCAATAGATAACGTCCGTACCTCTCGAAGAAGGGCCTGCCAAAATTTAGAGACAGCCAGTAGTTGAAAAGGACACCAAGGAGGCTTCCCAATATCCCCATTGAGATCACCATCCATAGGTTCATTTCGCCTCTTGCCGCCAAGTAGCCTGCTGGTGGAATGACCACCTCCATGGGAAAGGGGAAAAAGGAGAATTCCAAAAACATCAAAAGGACTATACCTTGGTAGCCGAGCTGGCCTACGGTGTGGACAAGCCAAAAAGCGGTCTCAGAAATCACATTTCACTCCGTCAGAATCCTTGCATAGACCTCAAAGAAAAAAACCAGATCTAGGCCTTAAAAGAACACGACAATCGGATCATCTTTTAAAGGATGGCCAATCCAAGGCCAGCCACTATGAGGACCCCCTTACGGCGCTCTTTGATCACGATAAAAAGCAACAGAAAAAAATAGGGACCTTCCACTTCTCGATATCAGAAAAGAGGGATATCACACGGTTAAAAAAGGGGTTTGCACACTGGAGGTTCAACAAACGCATAAGAACGGTATCTATCCCCAATGTCCAATCCAAATCTCTCAACCTTCTAAGCATCCGTAAAACCTATGATTAGGAAACCGAAGCCGGCGATGCTCTTGCTGGCCCAGAGGGAAATCTTACGGTTTGGCTGTCTCCCCACCCCCTTTTCCGAAAATCATTAAAACAGACTTTCCACTATTTTACAAGTCGAGGGGGTCTTCTCAAAATAAGGCCTATCACCGCGAGGTCTAATTTTCAAAATTGACAGCTATCATTTCTATCTGTTAAGGTGAATTGCAAAGAGAGGAGGTAGGGGAGGTATACGTAATCAGCGGTGAGTTTGATATCATGGCGATCTTGGAGTTGGACCCGGACAGGGCCATCGATCTTGTGGCAAAAAAACTCCTGGGCATAAAGGGGAAGGGTGGAATACGTCCGTCTGAAAGAAGATTGTATCTTGGTAGAAGGGGCAACCAGAAGCGCATTATATGACCTTACAGAGGGGAAGGTCTACTCCCTCAACCGCTCAGCCCACAAGGTCTTGGTGTCCGCTGAGAAGGGGGTGGTAAAGAAACGACACCGGGGATTTCTAGGTAAGTTGATCGATCTGGGGATTCTGGAGACCTCTGATGCCCCCTTCCCGCCCAGAGAAGAACCCGAAGAAGAGGGTCCTGACGCAAAGCTACAATTTGTCTGGCTTGAGGTGACCTCCAAGTGCAATCTCTCCTGCCTCCACTGCTACGGTGATTGCCTCTCCTCCCCAGGGCCCGACAGGATGAACGAAGAAGGGTGGAAGTCGATCATCCTCCAGGCAAGGGGTCTCGGTTGTTCTCAAATCCAGTTCATCGGCGGTGAACCTCTTTTGAGGAAGGACCTCTTCGAATTGGTCGATTTTGCCATCAGCCAAGGATTTATTTTCGTCGAGATATTCAGCAATCTTACCCTCTTCAAAAAGGAAAGCATCTCCTTCTTGAGGGAGAGAGGGATTTATATTGCTACCACCCTTTATTCTTTTAACCCCCATACCCACGATCTGATCACAGGGGCGAAGGGAAGCCACGCCAAGACAGTGGCGGCCATAACCCGCCTCAGGGATAGCGGCATTCCCGTCCGGGTGGCCGTTATCGCCATGAGGCACAATCAGGATGAGCTCTCTGCAACGGTGGACTTCCTGCAAAGGATGGGGGTGGATTATAAGATGCCTGACCCCGTCAGACCCACGGGAAGGGGGTGTTCTCGTGAGATACAGCCCTTCAATCTCCCACAGGAATTTTCCGGCCAGATGACCGAGGCCAAGTTCTGGACCGATAAGTATTCCTTTTATTTCAACAAACGATTTAACAGTTGTTGGGGTGGAAAGTTGGCCATAACTGCGGCAGGGGAGGTAATCCCTTGCATATTCGCCCGAGACCTTGTAATAGGAAATGTCCTGGAAAAGGGGTTGGAAGACATCCTGCAGGACAACAGGTTAAAGGAGTTCTGGGGCTTGACCAAGGAGCAGGTGGAGGTGTGTCAGGATTGTGAATATCGATACGCGTGCCATGATTGTCGCCCTTTGGCATATACCCAAAAGGGAGGCCTCTATGCCAAGCCCCCCCGATGCCTCTATGACCCATATCGCGGATTGTGGAGAAAGAAGTAATTTTTCTTGAAATTTTCTGCAAAATCGTTTAAAAAAAGGAAAGGTCAGAAATACCAAGGAGGAGGATATGGATGCTAAAGAGAGCCGAAGGAGTTTTATCAAGACCTCTTTGAGGTACCTGGCTGGTCTCTACACTGGGTTGTGGTTCGGCTTCAAAAGACTTTTTGAACCCCCGGAGATCGCATCCGCCTCCGGCACTGATGTGGCCCGGAGATGCGTCCCTTGTCCTCCGCGCCCCCGTACCTGTGCCCCCTGTGGCCCGAGATGTGCACCCTGCAGCCCAACCTGTTCACCCTGCGGCCCCACTTGCTACCCCTGTGCGCCCCATTGTGGCCCCACCTGTGCACCTCATTGTTCACCTTACTGTAACCCTACTTGTCCTCCAGGTGGCGCCTGTGTGATGATCAAGGTGGATGTACCCCTCATAGAGATCCAAAGGGCATTAAAGACGAGGGGATATTACGATGGGGCGGTAAATGGCGTATGGAACAGAGAGACCTGGGCCGCCATCGTCGAGTTCAAAAGGGAACACGGGTTGAAGCCTGATGGGGTGGTAGATGCGGCCACCTGGGAACTATTAAAGTTAAAGCCTTAAAAAAAGTCTACTATCTCTGAAAAAAGATCCTCAAGGCGATAAGGACCAAGATAACGGCGAAGATCCGTTTAAAGGTAGCCGTGGGGACCAGTTCCACCAACCTCGCCCCTATTTGGGCGCCGATGATCCCCCCCAGACCGAGGAGGATCCCCAATCTGTAGTCCACGTTTTGCAGCTTGCTATGTGCAAAAAGGGCGGAGATGGAGATCATAAGGATCACCGCGAAGGATGTCCCTACGGCCCTCTGGGCCTCGAAACCCATAAAGAGGAGGATGGGAATGAGAAGAAACCCACCTCCCAGGCCGGTGAACCCCCCGGCCGTTCCGATTAACAGACCTATAAACAAGAAGATAACCCAATTATGCATCTCCTACCTCCTGCCTCTCTTTGCCGTGGCCATCTCCGCCGCCACCTTGATGGCATTGATGAGGCTGGTGGGATCAGCCACCCCCTGGCCAGCTATATCATATCCTGTCCCGTGATCAACAGAGGTCCTGATGATGGGTAACCCCAGGGTAATGTTCACACCCTCCCTGAAATGGAGCAGCTTGAGGGGTATCAAACCTTGGTCATGGTACATGGATACGACCGCATCATACCCCCCCTGAGCGGCGTGGAAGAAGAGAGAGTCTGAGGGAAGGGGACCATCTACCTTGATACCCTCTCGGCGGCACTCCTCAATGGCAGGTAAAATGACCTCACCCTCCTCGGAACCGAAGAGCCCTCCTTCTCCAGCATGGGGATTGAGGGCCGCCACAGCCAACTTAGGGGACCTGATCCCAAAATACTCCATCAGCCCTTGAAAGGTAGTCACTATGGTCCTCTTGACCCTCCCTATGGTCAGGGAAGGGGAAACCTCTCGGAGGGGGAGATGAATAGTCACCAGGGCCACGCGCAACCTGGGGCCGGCCAACATCATCACATAATCCTCTGCCCCGGTCATGGCCGCCAGGAGCTCTGTGTGGCCAGGGAAGGGATGTCCGGCATAATTTAGGGCCTCCTTGCTGATGGGGGCAGTCACCATGGCGTCAACAATGCCCGCCTGGGCCATCTCCACCCCCCTCTCAATATATCTATAGGCCGCCTCCCCCCTCTCTCTCTGGGGCATGCCCAAGGGGACCTCATCAAGGGAGAGGTCGGTCAGAACTATGAGGTTCAAGATCCCCGGGATAAACTCCCCTTCCTCAGGCCCCCTTATCCTCTTTATCGCCAAAGGGGCCTTCATCCACTGGATGGTATAAGAGAAGATCTTCTCATCCCCTAATACCAGGGGCCTACACTTAGCGAAGATATCCCTTTCAACTAAGGCCTTGACAATGATCTCCGGCCCTATACCTGCGGGGTCACCCATGGTTATGGCAATAATTGGGGAGGGCATCTCATGAACAAGGTCAAAAAGGAGATTTAAAGCTTGACCTCCACATTTGAGCGATCTCTCAGATCCTCCAGCCACTTGGCATATAGCCTTTGCACCTCTTCCCGATAGTAGTCTTCCATAATTCGTTCCTTTATCTCTTCATATGGTATGGCCGCCCCCTCTCTCTTCTCCGCCACCTTGAGGAGATGGAGCCCCTGGGAAGAC